>NZ_MJGC01000068.1 GCF_001746915.1 Desertifilum tharense IPPAS B-1220 | reverse complement strand
TAGGAGTTAGGGGTTGGGGAAGAAGAGGATGGGGGGAAGAAGGGGGTTGGGAATTGGGAGTTGGGGGTTGGGGAAGAAGAGGATGGGAGGGTGGGGAGATGGGGGGGGGAAGAAGGGAGTTAGGAGTTGGGCGAGAATACTGGTAAATCAGTTATTGTTCCAGATATCTACTCAGAACTCAGCACTAACTTCCCCACTCAGCACTCAGCACTCAGCACTCAGCACTTAGTTGAGGCTACTTCTCGTCTACTGTTTTTTCCTCTTCAATGAAATCTTGAACGCGGGTGCGGTATTCCCAGAGGGCGTGATCGGTCCAATCGCGATCGCTACTATTGGCGAAAATATGGACTAGGGGTTCGCCAGCATCGGGAAGAACCAGTACCCAGTTATCGGAATGAGGATCGTAGATTTTTACCCCATCGACTAACTCTAAATTGTCGGGGGGGTGAGTCTCGACTAAATAACGCATCAGCGCCCCCTTAGAAGTCCAGGGACAGCGGACGGTGTAGGTTTTATGGTAAATGCGGGGTAAGTCTGTTCGCATCGCTCCGAGCGATCGCTCTTGCAACATTAACATCTCGATCAGCTTCGCCGTGCAGAACATGGCATCAAAGCCGGGATGGAGTTGCGGGAAGATAAAGCCCATATCGCCGCTACCGCCTAAGACTGCGTTTGGGGTTTGGTGGCACGCTTCCATTAATGCGCCGGGGTTGGCTTTGGCTCGAATCACTCGACCATCGTGGCGGCGGGCGATCGCTTCTACCGCACTGGAGGCGTGAACGGGTACCACTACTGTACCGCGCGGGTGAGCGGTTAAAATCAGATTCACCATGAGTGCGGTGAGCATTTCGCCGCGAATGGGGGCACCTGTTTCATCGAGAACCACCAATTGTTCGCCGTTTGCAGCAACTTGAACGCCAAAGGTTGCTTTCAGCGCATCTACCACGCGTCCTAACTGTTCGAGCAAGCCTTCGCGATCGCCTGCGGTGGTGGGAATTTGGTTTAAGCTGGCATTGAGAACTACGGCATCAATGCCAAATTTAGCCAGCAATTGCGGTAAAACGGCTCCGCTGACGGCATAGGCGTAGTCAATCACCACTTTGGAGTGAGAATTGCGAAGTGCTTCCACGTTTAAATGTTTTTCAAACGCCGTTAAATAAGTATCAATCACCTGGGAAGGATAGTTGACGTTGCCAATTTCATTAATTTGGGCGCGTCGGAGATCCTCTTTAAAGTAAGCCCCTTCAATCTTTTTCTCGCGGGCTTTGGAGATGTTAATTCCGTTGTGATCCAGGAATTCAACTAAAATTGAGTCTTGGCGTTCTGGGTGCAAGCGAACGTGAACGCCGCCAGCCACGCCCATTTTAGGAATAACGGTGCGGGCAATGGGAAGGGAGGTTGCTTCTAAGTTTTGGACGTTGATCCCGACGGACATTAAACCGGAAATCAGCGATCGCGATACCATGCGAGAGATGCTGCGCTGATCGCGAGATGCCGTCACTTGAGTACCCGGTTTCAGGGTAGAACCAAACGCCGCCCCCAACTTCACTGCAAACTCTGGGGTAATGTCAATATTGGCTAAACCCGAAACCCCTCGCTGTCCAAATAAGTTGCGATGGGCCGTACTACCCCAGATCAAGTTAATATTAAGCGTTGCGCCCGATTCAATTTCCTTACTCGGCCAAACGCGGACGCTAGGGCTAATCTTGGCTTCTTCTCCCACCGTGGATAAAGAACCCACGACTGCGCCTTCTAGGACTTGCGCCCGACGGTCTACCCGCGTTCCCCTAGCAATCACGCAGGCTCTCAGGTGCGCTTCTTCGCCGATAATCGCCCCATTCCAGATAATCGGACGTTTGAGGTCTGCATCTGCCCCAATGGTGACATTATCGCCGATCGAGGTACCCGGTTCGATTTGGACGCGCGGGCCAATGCGGCAATTACTCCCAATCAGGGCTGGCGGACTAATCTTAACGGAGGGATCGATAAAGGTATTTTGACCCACCCAAACGCCAGGGGAATGTTCCTCGTAGGCGAACTCTAGCTTAACGGCGCGGTTGAGTCCATCGTACTGAGCCTCGCGATAGGCATCGAGGTGGCCGACATCGCACCAATAGCCATCGGCAACGTAACCATACATGGGTTCGTCTTTTTCGAGCAAGAGGGGGAAAAGATCCTTAGAAAAGTCGCACTCTTGATTTTCTGGGAGATACTTTAAGACTTCGGGTTCTAGGATGTAGGTGCCGGTATTGACGGTATCGGAGAAGATTTCGCTGGTTGAAGGTTTTTCTAAAAAGCGTTTAATTTTGTAGTTTTCGTCAGTAATCACCACGCCAAATTCAATCGGATTGGGGACGCGGGCTAAGACGAGGGTGGCTTTTGAACCTTTTTCTTTATGAAAGGCGATCGCTGAACTTAAGTCAAAATCAGTAATGCTATCCCCGCTAATCACCAAAAACGTAGAATCGAGTAATTCGGCGATATTTTTGACACAACCTGCCGTGCCTAGGGGTTGATCTTCCTCAACCGCATAGGTCATTTGCACGCCAAAATCGCTCCCATCTTGGAAGTAATCGCGCATCACATCCGGTAGATAGTGCAGAGTTGCAATAATCTCTGTAATTTGGTGCCGTCTAAGTAAGTGAACAATATGTTCTGCAATCGGTCGATTGAGAATTGGCACCATTGGCTTGGGTAGCGCACAAGTTAAAGGTCTGAGCCGCGTTCCAGAACCGCCGGCCATCAGCACTGCTCGCATACATCCTCCTTCCTTTCGGTACTCTATTGATGGGCAATTTGGCTAAAATTTAAGAAATGGTTGATGTTTAGTGCAATCTTTTCTCTAAGTCTCCTACGACAGGGGGATCTTGAGCTATCTCTCAAAAGACTCACTTCAAAGGCTGGCTGGTCTAGTCCCACTACTTTTTGCCTAAAGTCGTCCTCAACAATTTCCTCGCTCTATCGAGCGGTTCCTCTCTCTAAAGGCAGAGAGAGCGAGCTTTTGTCTTCTAGGTCTGGGTGCAGTTTACCATAAGCCAATGCTGCTCTGCTTTGAGAGGGCTTTTTGGGTTTGGTGAGTTGTTTGGCAAGATTGCTACACTGAGGAGTGAGGCCGCAATTGTTAGAAATTGCCTCCGGCTCGACTGTAGTTAATGGTTGCAAATTCCGATCGATTTTTTGGGTAGATTGCGATGCACAACTTACTAGTGTTTGGCTTGATAGTGGTTTATATTGGCGGGATTTGGAAGTTCTGGCGGGGATTTGAGCGCACCAACTTTACTCGCAGTTTTGGTAACAAGCTCTCTTTGGCGTTACTTTGGCCGGTTTTGGTGGCTGCAAATCCAGCCTACCGCCGCAATTTTAGAAAAGCGCTTAAAGGCTAAGGAAGCTAGCGCTAGGGGGTGATGAGTATTCAGGGGAGGATCTCAACTGGACGCTCATCGCTATTTTTCTGCTTTGATGTTCCTTCAAGATCGCGTGCATGTCTAAACAAGGTTTAAATTCTGCGGACAACGCTCAGTGGTTTAGTTTGACAAATGCCTCGGAAGACTGGAATACCAAGCTTTCAGCCGTTGCCACTCGCTATAACCGCGCCTACCGTCAAGAAGCGTTTGATTTACCGGCGGAAGTGGAGGCGATGCCCATTTTTCGAGAATGGACATCGGGTAACTTGGAGGCGAAGGTGGCGTCGCCCTTTTGGGACGTTGCCCAACCTAAAAAGGGACAGCGCTGTTTAGATATAGGCTGCGGTGTTAGTTTTTTGATTTATCCCTGGCGAGACTGGGGGGCGTTGTTTTACGGATTGGAAATTAGTACGGTGGCTCAAGAGGGGTTGAATGCGCGGGGCCCCCAGCTTAACTCTAAGCTGTATAAGGGGGTTGAGTTAGGAGCCGCTCACGCGTTAAGTTATCCCGATGCTCAGTTTGATTTGGCGATCGCCACGGGTTGGAGTTGTTACTACTCCCTTTCGTACTGGGAGACGGTTGTTGCCCAGGTAAAGCGGGTGCTTCAGCCTGGAGGGGTGTTTGTTTTTGATGCGCTTAACCCTGATGCTGCCTTAGCCGAGAATTGGGCGATCCTGGAAACCTACCTGGGGGCAGAAGTCTTTTTAGAACCGCTCGCCGAGTGGGAAGCCGTCGTTCGCAAGGGCGGTGCCAAGATTGTCAAGCAGCAACCGGGCGAACTGTTTACGCTCTACAAGGCTCAATTTTAACCGCGATCGCCCTTTCTCTTACTCAACAATTGCCCCACGTGCAATTAACTCTTGTTTGGTGGCCTCAGATAGGTCAGGATTATCCTGAAAGCGGGTGTTTTCTACCTTAGCCCCGCTGAGGGTGACGCCTTTGAGTTGAGTTCCAATCAGTTGAGCTTCGCTTAAATTGGCGTCGGTTAAATCTGCACCTGCGAGGTTGGTGTTGGTTAAATTGGCTTGCGTGAGATTGACGCGCTGCAAATAAGCGCTGCACAAATTGGCCCCCACTAAGCACGCTTGACTGAGATTGGCACGCGGTAGGATCGTCCGTAAATCTGCGTGGTTGAGGTTGGCGGAACTTAAGTCTGCATCGCGTAAATTGGCATTGCTTAAACTGGCACCGCTGAGGTTTGCCTTTTGGAGTTGAGCATGATTGAGATCGGCTAAGGTCAAATCTGCACCTGCAAGGTTTGTCTGTTGTAGGTTGGCAAAACTCAGATCGGCATAATGCAAATTCACCCCTTCTAGATCGGCTCCCGCAAAGTCTTCAAGGGGGTTTAAGCCCAGTTGTTGGGCATTTTCTAGAAAATTGGTGGTGCGGGTGGGGACTAAAAATGCGATCGCGATCTCCCATTGCTGTTCAAAACAGCGTTGAGCTTGTTCGCGATCGCCCAGAAAGCCATAGATACTTCTCAAACTGGCTAAGGTTTTGCCTTGAGCAAACGGATCGTTCAAGGATTGAGCAAGGGCGAGACGCTCCTGCAAATAGGCGATCGCGCTTTCCGAGCGATCGAGCTTTAAAGACGCATTGGCTAAATTTTCCAAAGCATTCCCTTCACCTTGCGGATCGGCGATCGCTCTGGCAATTTCTAAATGTTGAAGATAATAGGCGATCGCCCCCGAAACGTCATCTAACGCCTCGCAGACGGCTCCTAAATTGCCCAAAGCGGCCCCAGAGCGCTTGTAATTTCCAGCCGCTTGATAGAGCGCTAGCGCTGCTTGCCAAGATTGTTGAGCTGCGTCAAAGTCCTCCGCTTGATATTGAGAAATGCCTTGTTTCAGCAGACGATCTGCATCTTTGCTCATAGTATCTATTGGTTCTTAGAAACCCAAAATTCTTCTAATCGGCCCATCGCTAGGCGTCAAAAATTGCCCCGCGTTTCATTAACTCAAGCTTCATCGCCTCCGTCAATCCCGTATTGTCCTGAAAACGCGCCCGTTCGACTTTGGTTCCTGCAAACACAGTATCAGTAAGATTGGCGATCGCAATTCCCACACCCGTTAAGTCAGCTTCAGATAAATTCGCCTCCCTCAGATTGGTGTCGCTTAAGTTCGCCTGAGATAAATTGGCTTGCTGCAAGTTTGCACCCTGCAAATTCGCCCCGCTTAAATTCGCCAGCGCCAAACTCGCCCGATGCAGATCGGCTCCCTGCAAGTTTGCATTGCTCAAATAAGCACCGCTTAAATCGGCTCCCGCCAAATTCGCCCCGCTTAAATCCGCACCGCTAAAATCGGTGTCGCACAGATCCGCACCCCGCAGATACGTTCCCTGAAAATTGGCTTCTGCGAGATCGAGGTTTCTCAAATCTACCCCCAATAAGCGAGCGCCTGCAAAGTCTTGAGTTGGTTCGAGATCCGCCAGCTTTGCCAACTCCAAAAAGTTATCCGTCTCCGCCGTCAGCAGAGTGCGGATCGTCGTGCGGATCAGAGCGGTATCGGGCAGATGGACTTCAGTCGCAAGAATGCTCGATTCTTCGGGTGCCTTCAGCATCCACGTCACCTGACTGAGATAGGGTTGTAGTTTAATCTCAAACAGCATTAAGGCGATTTTACGCTCAACAACCGCGAGCAAATTGGGCGCAATACTATGAGGCCACAAGCCTTCAGTTTCAGCAATCTGAATATTTTCCGGCGAGATCGTAAAGGTGAGGCTAACTTCAGTCGCTTCGTTTTCTACTTCGATGCTTGCGAAATAGGCTTTGTCTAGGCGACCGTGTAAATGAGGCGTGACTTTGGGTTGAAAGATCCACGTTGGAGCCTCCCCAGAAACAAAGGTTGCTGTGAATTGGGGCGTTTCTAGGGAACTCCCTTGGAGGAATTTACCCTGAGTCAGTTGAAGTTCGAGCTGACCCCCGTTGAGTTCAACCGTAGCATTCCCCTCGCCTAATGTTTCTTTCGTTGGGAGAAAACTGAGGTTCAGGTAGAGATCGAGCTGTTGCCCGTTGGGAGTTGCCAGAACTTCCATGAGCAGATAATCGGAACAGCGATTTTCCTGAATAAATGAAGTTTCGTCTGATAGGGTCATCGGATCTGAGGTGAATTTCGAGCTTGCTCAAAATTATGACTGAAAAACAGCAACAGCATCTCAAACAGTTAGGGACGTTTCTACAAGAAAAACGTCCCCAAGCGAAAACTGAGTATTTAATTTTCGTGGCTTGATAAAGGTTCTCAATTTCAGAGGCTCGACTCCCAAACGGTGAGTTTAGCTCATTGAGGCGTTACTGCGATCGTAGGTGCTGCGAAAGCTGCTTTGAGGTTTGCCTTGGATAGCGGTCCAATGATCGAGATCCTCAACGGGTAAACCCACCTCGGCTGCCGAACGGCTTAACAAGGACTGCTGGCGATTCTTGATCATGTGGTGGTGGCGCATCATCAATGCACGAGCTTGATCGTGAGCAGACATGGGGGTAGCCTCCGTTTTGGTTTAGGGTAAAGTTCATTTGCCTTCTTTAATTAGAATAGCAAAATAAACTGTAGTTAATTTTACAAAATGAGCCTTTTTAACAAAATTTAATAATATCTCTCAGAAAGATAAGAGTGGCTTGCTGAGGAATTCCCTCAAGCGGTAAGCTTTTTGCATGAGTCGGGGAATGAAAAGATGGTGCAGACGCAGGAAAAACGCTTGCAGGTTGGAAAATGGGAATGGTTTTATCGAGAAGCAGAACCGTTCAACGCAACGGATAAGCCACCTGTTATCCTGCTGCATGGGCTTCCCGCTCAAAGCTATAGTTGGCGCGAGGTTTTACCGGCCTTAGCCAGTCAAGGCATGAGAGCGATCGCCCCCGACTGGCTGGGTTTTGGTTTTTCGGCCAAACCCGATCGACGAGAATTCCGCTACACCGCAGACGCCTTTGTCCAAGCCTTAGCAGAGTTGATCGACCAACTGGAAATCGAACGTTTCTCCTTAGTCGTTCAAGGCTTTGTCGGATCGTCAGGTTTGCTGTATGCCCTCCGTTACCCCGAAAAAATCGAACGGCTGGCCATTTTAAACGCGCCCCTCTCTCCAGAAGCCAGAGTCCCCTGGAAGATTAAACAATTGGGTTTGCCCTTAATGGGAGAAATGCTTACCCAAGACCCCTTATTAGTCGATCGCACCCTAGAAGGGGGGGGAAAATACCAGGTTGCAGATAAAGATTTAGACATTTACCGCGCCCCCTTCCTCAAAAGTTCGGCGGCGGGACGCAGCTTATTTGCCACCGTCCAAAACCTGCGCCTTGCGGAAGTCACCTCAAAAATTACCTCCGGTTTTGCTAACTGGACTCAACCCACGCAAATCATTTGGGGCATCAACGATCCGTGGTTGCCCGTCAGCCAAGCAGAAGCCTTTGCTCAGATGCTGAATAACGTAGAACTGGTGCGCCTTGCCGAAGTCGGTCACTATCCCCAAGAAGACTGGCCCGAAAAGGTGAATGAAGCACTCGTTCCTTTTCTGCGACGACAAATCATTGAGTAGCAAAAGGGCGACAAGTTAGGGAAAAATGAGTCTGCTAAAGGCGATTCCCCGGTAGATTCTGATATAGTGCATACCAGAACCGATTCCCCAGGCTGCTTCCTGTTCAGGCAACCGGGAATCCGGATTGATGTTTTTTTGATGGCTAAACATCTGAGTTATGATTCGCATCCGCTCTGTTCTTGCCTTAGTTTTAGCATTGGTTGCAACCGTTTTAGTGAGCTGTGGTTCGCCGACTGCTAAACAGCCGCCAACCTATACCAACGCTCAATTAGAGCAAATTCAAAACTATGTTTCGACCCTCCAAGAGATGCGCGATCGCCTGGAGGAAGTTCCGACGCTGATCGTCCAGCGTCGTTGGGGCGATATTGGCAGCGTCATTCACGGCCCCTTGGGTGAGTTGCGCCGTTATCTGAAAGCAACCGTTCGGACGCTGTTGCCTCAAGATGCTCAAAAAGCCGATGTATTTGTCGAGGACTTGTTTGAGCGTTTAGTGAGATTGGATGAAGCCGCAGTCGCCAATAATGCCGAACAGGCTTTGGAAAACTACCAGCGTGCCATTCAGGACTTCAATAACTTCTTAGAATTGATTCCTTAACGGCCAGCGTCGGCAGTTAGTTGCTTCTCCCCTAGCAGGCGTTACGATTGATTCTATGCTTCGCGTCACGATTGTAGGTTGCGGGGCGGTCGGTGCCGCGATCGCCTACGAACTCAGCCAAGTTTCTGGACTAGAGGTGGTTGTTCTCGATCGGCAGTTTCCCCCCTCCCACCCGAAAGCAACCGCCCAGGACACGGCAACAGGTGCCGCCCTAGGGGTTTTGATGGGGATTATTAGCCAAAAAACCCAAGGGCGATCGTGGCGGCTGCGCGAAGCGAGTTTAAGGCGCTACGATACGCTGATCCCTGAATTGGAAGCCATTACAGGTGTATCGATTCCCTACAACTGTCAAGGGATTTTGAAGTTGGTACAAGGGGAAGAAGAGTTACCCAAATGGCAGCAGCGGGTTCAAGTACGGGCGACTCAGGGATGGGGGTTAGAAATTTGGAACTGCGCCCAAGTCCAAGAACGCTGTCCCCATTTAGAGATAAATGGGTTTGACTATGCGATTTATTCTCCCCAGGATCGGCAAGTCGATCCGGTGGCGCTAACGGCGGCTTTGGTGGATGCGGCCCAACGCCAAGGGGTCGAGTTTCAGTTTGGCGTTGCAGTTGAAGGGTTGGTGTCAACGCCGCAAGGGGTGGAAATTCGCGCCACTACGGGGGTACAGAAGTGCGATCGCGCGATTATTGCGGCGGGGATTGGTTCCTCAGCGCTTCAGCCGTGGGTGAAGGTGCTTCCCGTTCTCGGCCAGGCCGTTTGCTATCAAGGTCAGGTGTTGGGCGATCCAGATTTTCAACCTGTAATTACGGCAAATGACGTGCATTTGGTGCCAGCCGCCAGGGGAGAATATTGGGTGGGGGCGACAGTTGAGTTTCCGGTTGAGGGCGATCGCCCCCGCGCTGAAGCCGCTTTACTAGAACAGGTGAAACAAAGCGCGATCGCCTTTTGTCCGGGGTTAAGCGAGTTAACCCTGGTTTCAGCCTGGTCTGGGTTGCGACCGCGACCTGAAGGGATGTCTGCACCGGTAATTGCGCCGGTTCCCAACCAGGAATTCCTGTGGCTAGCCACCGGGCATTACCGGAATGGCATTTTGTTAGCCCCGGCCACAGCCCAAGCGGTGCGCGACCTAATTTTATCAGAATTAGAAACTGAAAATTAAAATGATTTGTAGGATTTAGACCGGCTTTTATCAAGATTGAGTAAACTTTGAATTGGGCATTTAATCGCCCTTTAACGCACAGTAAGATTTCGTAGATTTCAGTAAAGAAATTTTGGTTTTTCAGCAGAATTCTGTAAAAATCCCCTAGTCAAATTCCGGCTTTTTTGGGAACACTGAAAAGGGATTCAATATCTTAGGGATGCAAAAGCGCGATGGCTTCGGCAGAAAACGCCGTCTTTTGCCAACCGATGGATTCTCCAAAAAAAGCATTGGACTGCTGCGATTTAAGGGAAAGGATAATGCATCATGAAAATTGGTCATATTGAAATTGGCTGCGAAACCGATATTGACACATTAGTCATTTCTCAACTGCAAACCGGAAGCGTGTGGTTCATTCCAGAAGATCGCTTTCCTCGCAACGGGATGATCCGAGCGATTGTGGCCGCAGGCGATACAGAAATCGGCGATCGCTTAATTCAGTCTGTCGCGCAATGCCTAACGCATCCTCAGCTTTCCATCCGGACTGAAGCCGTAGCCATTGTCCAAGAGCTACCTAAGCGTTTTGGCGTCCGCTTAATTCTGACGCATCTCCAAAACAATTTACCCCTGTACCGAGAGATTACCCTAAGCGAGCCAAGCTATGCCCAGACCCAGCGATCGGCCTGCTATACGCTCGAAGAATCCCTATTAGCCGCTTTAGCCGCGATTGTGGATGCCAACGACTCCGAGACGATCGCCTATCTGCGCCAAGCCGCACTTGCCGTCACCTATCGCCGTCCGATTGCTTCGCGTTTGGCAATCCTAGATACCGAATGGGTTCTCAATCATGTCCCCGAATTAGTCTCCGGTGAAAAGGGGGGCAGCGTTGCCAAAGGGATCTTACTGTGCTTGCCTTCAATGGTTGCCAGAGAGATTTTTATCTATCAATTAAAAGTCAGTTCTCTGGTCGCCCAAGAGCAGATTTTATTTGCTTTAAAAGAAGATCGAACCTTTGCCCGCGTGATTCCCGAAGCCGATCGTCAAAAGCTGCTGGTTTTACTTCAAGTCAAAATTTATTAATCTTCTAAGAGCGTGGCGATCGCTTCTAGTAAAACTTCCGGCGTCACGGGTTTGGCAAGATGCTTGTGAAAACCCGCCGCTAATGCCTGTTGCTGATTCCATTCCCCCGCATAGGCAGTCAGCGCGATCGCCTTCACCTGAGAACCTTGTTCCGGCAGCCGCGAACGCAACTGGCGCATCAACTGATAACCATCCATCTCTGGCATCCCAATATCGCTGATAACCAGATCGAACGGGAGACGAGATATTAACCCTAACGCCTCGCGAGCAGATGCCGCCACCTGTACCTCAGCTCCCCACTGCTGCAAAACCACCCCCAACAAATCCCGCATATCTGGCTCGTCATCCACCACCAGCACCCGCAAGCCAGCCAGCGGCGCGAGATTTTCGCAGGAGTCGCGCCAGGGGACAACCCGCACCTCCCCTGCTGAATCCGCCGGGGGTTGACTGAGCAAGCGGGGCAGTCTGACGGTAAAGGTTGCGCCTAAGCCCTCGCCAGCACTCTCGGCATAAATCCGCCCCCCATGCAACTCAACCAGGTGGCGAACAATGGCAAGCCCCAACCCCAACCCGCCAAACTGCCGGGTTGTACTTCCATCCTCTTGGCGAAAATACTCAAAGACATGGGGGACAAACGCGGGGGCGATACCCTTACCGCTATCTTTGATTTGAATTTGCAACTCATCGCCGATAGTTTGCAAGCGAACTTCAATCCGACCGCCTGGGGGTGTAAATTTAATCGCATTCGATAATAAATTCCACATCGCTTGCTGAAGCCGCATCGGATCGCCCAAGACTTCTCCCGCTTCGAGGTGAGTTTCCAGGGCGATCGCTTTTGCCTCGGCTGCCAAACGGACGGTTTCTAGCGCCCCTTCTAGCGGCACAATCATATTCAGAGCTATCACATTCAAAAGCATCTTGCCTTGTAAAATGCGAGACACATCGAGTAAATCTTCAATCAGTTGCGCTTGCAGCTTGGTATTGCGTTCGATGATTTCTAAAGCCTTATCGGTAGTTGCTGAGTCAAACTGGCGCGATCGCAACAACCGCACCCAGCCCAAAATCGGGTTAAGGGGCGATCGCAACTCGTGGGAGAGTACCGCTAAAAATTCATCTTTAATCCGGTTGGCGTCCTCTGCTTGAGCGCGGGCTTGGCGTTCCCATTCCCAAAGCTGTTCTCGTTCGGCTTCTGCGCGTTTGCGTTCGGTAATATCCCGACAAATCGATTGCACGGTGGGTAAGCCATTCAAGGTAAACAGAGTAGCACTCACTTCTACGGGAATACACTGCCCCGCTTTCGTGCGATGTACGGATTCTATAACTACGTGTTTTTCGCTCTTTAACTTCTCCAGCGTCACTAGAGGCGTTACTGAGGTGGAATCGATAATCTCGGTGACAGACATTTGCAGCAGTTCCTCGCGGCTGTAACCCAGTTTGTGACAAGCTTGTTCGTTGACTTCAATCAGTTGGCTGGGCGTGCCTTCAGGCGAGAGATGATACACCAGCACCCAGTCTTCCATACCATTAAATAGGGTGCTAAAGCGGTGTTCGCGATCGCGCAGCGCGGCTTCCATCTGCTGGCGATCGCTAATATCGTAGAACGTCACCACCCCGGCTTTAATTTGGTTGTGGCGATCGCGAATGGGGGCAGCGTTGACGAGCATAATTCCCGAACTGCCATCGTTGCGAATAAAATGAATTTCTTCTCCCGTGACGACTTCACCGCGCTGCACCGAACGAACCAGCGGCCATTCGTGGATTTGGTAGGGACGCCCATCGCGATGGAAGCCTGGGTATTGACTCAAATGTCCAAAATGTTCCAGGGTGGGAGGATTCGTCCAAATTTCTTGAATTTGCTCGTTACTCAGGGTAATTTTGCCAGAGGGGGCTTCTGCAACCATTACGCCTGCGGGCATTTGTTGCAACACGGCTTCGAGTAACTCCCGTTCTGTTCCGAGTTGTTCGAGGAGTTGCTGTTTTTCGGCTTCGGCCTGCTTGCGGCTGCTAATATCGCTGACGAGGGCAACAAACCCCACCACTTGTCCCTGGCGATCGCGTTGGGGAATATAGCTGGCGCTGATATAGCGTTTTCCGGCATCTTTGAGGGTAAGCTGGCTTTCATAGGTGACGCTTTTTCCGGATAAAGCCTGTTCGACGTAGGGGCGGATGTTTTCGTAGGCAGAGTTACCCATGACTTCCCACAGGGTTTTCCCATAGATTTCGGTTGGGGAATGCCCATACCATTCTTCGTAACCGCGATTATTGAAGCGGTAGCGCTGTTCGGCATCCACGCGGGAAATTAAGACGGGCAAAGCGTTGGCAATGAGGCGGAGTTCTTCTTCTCGACGGCTGAGGGCTTCTTCGGCTTGAATGCGATCGCTAATATCGAGGGAGATGACGGCGAGCAAGTTTTGTCCGGAAGCATCGCGAAAGCTGAACTTAAAGGAGAGGTAATGGTAGGGGCGATCGCCAATTTGCAGGGTTTCTAAAAACTGGATGGGCTTCCCTTGTGCGATCACTTCCCGATCGTGGGCGCGGAGTTGTTGGGCGGTATCGGCTGAAAAGAAGTCCCCGTCTGTTCGCCCTAATATATCTGGAGATTTGCAGTTTACTAATTGCTCCACTGAAGGATTGACATAAACATAATGCCCCCTCTCATCTTTGATACAAAATAAGACGGGGCTACAGTTCATAAAGCCTTGAAGCAGTTCTTGGCTTTCTCGCAGGGCTTCTTCGGTGCGTTTGCGTTCGGTAATGTCTTCAGCCGCGCCGAGAATCTGCTGAACTTGCCCTTGGGGGGTGCAGCGCCAGAGGCGATCGCGACTGCGAAACCAGCGCCATTCCCCGCTAGCATGTTGAATCCGATACTCGATTTCAAGGGTGCTGCCCGCTTGTAAGGCCCGCAGATGACTGGAAAATTGAGCGATGTCTTCAGGATGAATCAGGCTGTGCAGGACGTTTGCGCCCCGATCGATCAAGGCTTGGGGGGAATAACCGAGCAGTTCGCGCGATCGCTCGTTGAGATAGAGAAGTCGCTCCTCGACCCCATCATAGAGGTACAATAGCCCCGGACTGAGGTCTGCGAGTTGCTGCATCCACGTTTGCTGTTCGTTTTCCCTTTCATCGTCCCGAACAATTTGTTCCTGTAACATGGGTGCTGTTCCTTATAAGTTTTGAGAAGCGGTTGCTTCCCCTCCAACGCCCCTCAAGCTTCAACGGGGGCGTTCTATTGGGTGAGTTCGCGACTAGAAGCTAGGAGATTTTTCTGCATCACCTCCCCCAAGCTGCAAAGATGGAGGTTTTGGGCGTTGTTCTCGATTGGGATCGCCACTGATTCATCTATCAAAAGGTAGAGATAATACTTTACCTCACAATTGACTTTCTCGCTAACTACGAATAATCGTAAGAATGTCTATCTATCTTGAGGTGTATTTAGAGTTTCTAAAAGAATTAAGAGGACAAGTTATGGTGCTTACAAGGCAACTTTAGAAGAAGAATTGAGGGCAGTTGTCCCGAATCTATCTTAGTTTCCTTCAGCCGATCTGTAACTAAATAGATTAATAGCTATTTTACATGAAGTTACAAATAAAGGTACTAAAAATTGGCAAGATTTTGATATATCGCTTCTTAAATTTCCGTATGCAAATTACGTGTTTTTACGGGTTCCAGACCGTAATTTAAAGACGTAGATTGAGCATTAGGGATTTACCTATCCCCACTTCAAAAAATCTTTACCCATCAAGAGAACGCTCAACTTGAAAGTGAAGCGTATGCTTCTGGCAGCCCATCTTTCTCTAAGTCTCTGTCTGTCCCATCGCTAACCTTACTCAAGTGCTTTATGAAGAACATCGCACAGCAATTAAGATTGTACGCATTTCTTTCTAAATTTGCTTATCTTAAAAGCTACAAAATCAAAATTTTGAGCGTAGCTTTTTTAGGAACCCACGTCCCCCTGTTGGCGTTATTACTTTATTTCCTATTGGTCAATTCCTTCTCTTGGGAAATGACGGCTTGGGTTCTAGGCGTTGCATTGGTTGCCACCTTAATTGGAACGGGTTTAACCATCTATGCATTGCACCAACTGCTCGCCCCGATCATTTTGACCTATTTAGCCCAAAGAGCTTATCTCAACCACAAACAACTTCCGCATCTCCCCACCCACTACACCGACGAAGCGGGAACCTTAATGGCGGATACCGTTCGGACGATCGAAAAACTAGATAGCGCGATCGAACATCTCACCTACTACGATCCGATCGTAAATTTACCCAACCGCGCCTTATTTATCGATCGCCTGCAACAAGTCCTAGTGCGATCGCAAACTAAAGAGCAACTCTTAGCCGTCATGGTTTTGAAGATCAATAACCTGCGAGAAATCAACAACGCCCTCGGAAGCGAAGCCGGAAACCAATTCCTCAAAGCCATTGCTCATCAACTCACCTCCAGCCTCAACAACCTCGATCTCCTATGTCGCATCAGCGATGATGAATTTGCGATCGCCCTCAGCAACCTCACCACCACAGAAGAGGCGATCGCCTTTTGTCAGTCTCTCCTCTCTCAGCTTGTCTTACCCATCATCCTCAACGACAGCCCCGTTCACCCCTTCACCAGCCTAGGGATCGCCATTTGCCCCGATGATGGTCGCACCGTCGAGCAACTCATCCAAAACGCCCATACCGCCGTGGATGCTGCTCGCCGCCATACCCCCAATAGCTACCAATTTTACTCCGCTCAGATGAACGCTCAGTTACAAGAGCGGCTGACGCTAGAAAGCCACCTGAGTCGAGCGCTAGAGCGAAACGAACTCCAACTACACTATCAACCTCGAATTGAAAGTCATAGCGGTAAAATTGTCAGCGTTGAGGCGCTATTACGCTGGAACAGTCGCGAGTTAGGGGCCATTTCTCCAGCCAAATTTATCCCCATCGCCGAAGCCAACGGCTTAATTGTCCCTATTGGCGAATGGGTATTGCGAACCGCCTGCACTCAGCATCGCCTGTGGCAACAAGCAGGCTTACCCCCTTTACGCATGGCGGTTAACCTATCAGCCCGCCAACTCGCCCAGCCGAATTTAGTAGAACGCATTACCAGCATCTTAGAAGAAACCCAAATTCAGCCTCAAGACTTAGAACTAGAAGTCACTGAAAGCCTGATGATGGATAACGTGCAACAGTCCATTCTCAAACTCCAACAATTTCGAGAAATGGGAATTAAGCTGGCTCTAGATGACTTTGGTACCGGATATTCTTCTTTGAACTATTTAAGGAGCTTTCCCATCGATACGTTAAAAATCGATCGCTCCTTCATTCGAGATGTCGTCTCTAACGCGCACAATGCCGCCGTCACCAACGCCATTATCACCCTTGCCAAAAGCCTGCGATTAAATATTACAGCCGAAGGGGTAGAAACCGCAGAACAGTGCGAATACATCAAAGCCCAAGGCTGTCACGAGATCCAAGGCTACTACTTTAGTCCGCCCCTCCCCAAGGAAGCCATGACAGAGCTTTTAGCGAAACAGACTGTCACTTCTGTAGCAAAGTGCTGAGTCAAAAAACAGTCAGATTCTAGGCCTTCAAGCAATTAGCCCGGAGTGGAGGCTCCAGGCTAGCTTTGAGGTTTATTGATAACAATCTACAGCGTTAAAGATTGGGGATTTTGTTCAATTAACTTCGCCAAATCTTTGAGGAACGCCGCCGCGTGCGCGCCGTAAATCATCCGGTGATCGCAAGTAATATTGACTTGCATTTGTCGGCGAACGCCTAGCAAACCGTCTTCTGTTGCTACGACTTGCGGACGAGAAGCCCCAACCGCCAAAATAGCGCCTTGTCCTGCGGGTAAAATCGCATCAAAGCGATCGACCCCGAACATCCCTAAATTAGAAAGGGTAAACGTCCCGGTGCTATATTCTTCCGGTTGCAATTGCTTGGTTCTAGACCGTTCTACCAAGTCCTTCCAAGTGCGAGACAAGGAATAAATATCCGCTTGGTCTGCATTTCGCAACACGGGGGTAATTAAACCGCCATCATCCATTGCGACGGCGACCGCAATATTAATGGCGTTGTGGTAGACCACCCCTTGGTCGGTGTAGCTGGAGTTAATCAGCGGATGCTTTTGTAGGGTAACGGCGATCGCCTTCGCGAGTAAAGCCGTCATTGTCACCCCTTTAGACTTAATTTGCTTGTAAAGTCCATCGAGGGCATCGGTTGTAATGGTGTAGCCTACGCGATAGGTGGGCACTTGCAGGCTAGCCACCATATTGCGAACAACCGCATTTTGCAGGGTGTTGAGCGGTACGGCTTGGCCTGGAACGGCCGCGGGCGCTGCTGGAGTCGGGGCTTTTTGGGGAGTGGGTTGAGGCGCAACGGGGGCCGGCGGTGCAGTTTTGGCTCGACCTACGGCAGATTCCACATCTTCAGCTACGATGCGCCCGTAGGGGCCGCTCCCTTGTAAGGTACTCAGATCGACTTTTAGCTCTTTCGCCAGCTTGCGGGCGCGAGGAGAGGCAATTGTGCGACCATTTTTGTGGCTAATCTGCTGCGCTGCGGTTTCAGCGACGGGCTGAGTCAGTTCTGGCGCTTGAGGATTGGCGGTTCCGGTGCGCGTACCAGGGGCCGAGGTGCTAGCCGCAACGGGTTGAGGTGCAGATTTTTGGGCGCTTTGCTGTTTAGCGGTTTCAATTTCAGCTTCGGTTTCGGCAATCAACGCGATCGCCTCTCCGACCGGAGCAACCCCCCCAGCCTCTACAATAATGGTAGCCAGGTAGCCTTCGTAGAAGGACTCTACATCCATATCGGCTTTATCCGATTCTACAATCACTACCGTTTCGCCCTTTTCTACCTTTTCTCCCGGCGATTTGACCCAAGAAACGATTTTCCCCTCAGTCATCGTTGAGCTAAGGGCGGGCATGAATACTTCATGGATTGTCATTTGTTCGTTGTCTGTTATCCGTTGATGTGTTGTCTACAAGCGCGAGGCGAGCAATTCATTTCTCGACGTGACAGCTCCTACACCGATACAGGTCCGGTGTAGGCTTCCAAACCAATCCGGCGATCGCGCTCGGAGACGTTTGGCTTTAAGAACGGACTGCCCTACCGCTCTATTTTTGATATTAATCGCTGCCTTCTGGTTGCGATCCAAACGACATCCACAATGGGGACAATCGTGGATGCAAATGTACAGCTTTTTTGGCAGTCTCTCGCCACAATTGGAACAATCCTTTAGAATTGTACCCAATAGCCCTGACTCTAGAATCGAATTTAGATATCGCCGCGAATTTCTTCAACTACTCCATCTCGGAGCAGAATTTCCACGCGCATTTTTTGAATCAAGTTATCTCCCGGTTCGATGCGGAAGAAGCTATCAATTTGTCCCTGGTCTACTTCTTGGTTGAGTTCGAGCATTTGCACCTGATTCAACTGCTGAAGCATCATATTTTTTTGTTCGAGCAGTTCGTTTTTACGCTGGTTCACTTGCAATTGGATATTTTCCATTTGCTGAGCCGTTTGGGGGCCGGGGGGTTGAATGGTTTGCTTTTGGATTTCAGCAATCATTCGCTGTCCCTGCATTTCCAACTGTTGCAGTTGGCTATCCACTTGATTGAGTTGAGTTTGTAACTGCTGTTGCGCTTCTTCTTTCCAACGAGGCGTAACAATTGCTTTGACGGTAACGGGTCGCTTCAAGAGCAAGTGTGATTGAGAAGTATCCATAAGCGGTGAGAAATATTGAGAAATGGAGTCGATTGGATCTACTCGTCTCGCGGGGGGTTGTGGGTCAGTTGCGGACTCAAACCCCAGGAGGGAGTGACCTTTACTCAAACATCCCGTTAATCATATCGCGATAGCGATCGCTGACAACGGGTCGCTTGATTTTTAGTGTCTGGGTCATCATGCCATTGTCGATCGAAAAGGGTTCGGCAATCAGGCGAAACGGGCCAATTCGGTCGTCGGCGCGATATCCCGGACGGTTCTTCACTTCCCGGTTGAGTTCTTGGCGAATTAACTCTTGAATCGCTTTATGTCCTAAATCGAGTTGAGGAGAGAGGAGATTGGCTTGGTTGGTTTCTTGCGCCCATTGCTCTAGAGCAGTAGTATTGGGGACAATTAAAGCACCAAGCGATCGCTGGTCTTGTCCAACCAGCATAATTTGGTCAATATAGGGACTTCTTAAACACGCATCTTCAAGCGGTTGCGGCTCAATATTCTCGCCATTGGTTAGCACAATCGTATCTTTGGCACGTCCAGTCAAAACTAAATCATTGTCTGGCGTCACCCAACCCAAATCGCCGCTATCAAACCACCCCTCTGCATCAATCGCTTTTGCCGTCGCTTGGTTATTGTTGTAATAGCCTTGCATCACTTGCGGGCCGCGAATCAACACTAAGCCTCGCTCTCCAACGGGTAGCGGTTGGCGCGTTTGGGGGTCTACAATCTTAATCTCGGTTCCGGGGATAGGTTGACCCGCAGAACCCCGCAGGTTGCGCCAAGGACGCCGCGCATTGGTCACGGGAGCAGTTTCTGTCAGTCCGTACCCCACTAAAATTTCAATCCCGACAATTTCAAAGAAAGTATCGAGGTGTTTGGCTAAAGAGCCACCCCCGCTAATCACTTGGAAAATTTCTCCACCCGTGGCTTCGCGGACTTTCTTGTACACCAACTGCTCTCCGAGCCGATGGACGGGATAATACATCGCCATCTGAACGGCTGCCCCCAGACGTTGCGGTAAACTGGGGTTCAGATTAGCTAAATTTAGCCCTTGCCAGGTGCGCTTGGCTTCGATGTAGCGTCCGGAAGCGGCGAGGAAGTTATTGACTAGTTTTTGCTTTTTGGGGGGTTGTTCGCGAAATTGGCGTTCCACCCCTTCATAGATGGATTCCCACAACCGGGGAACGCCCACCATATAGTTTGGTTTATACTTTTTCAGGTCGGTTTTGACATTCCGCAGATTGGTGTAAATCTGGGTACAACCTTGGGAAAAGAGGAAGTATTCGCAGGAGCGTTCGTAGGCGTGCCAAGTGGGGAGAATGGCTAGAATGCGAGAACCGGGTTTAGGTTGCAGCACGACGCCTAGGGTGCTGACTTGGTGGAGCAGGTTCCCGTGGGAGAGCATCACGCCTTTGGGCCTCCCAGTGGTGCCGGAAGTGTAAATTAAGGTGGCTAAGGCTCTTAGATTTTGCTCAACGGGTTGTAGAGAATGGCTCGAACCCAACTCCATCAATTGCGGGTAGTTGAGAACGTTAAAACCTTCTTCGGCGGGAGGTTCTTCTGCACTGAGCAAAATTACAAACTTCAGCGGGAGAGCGTCTAAGCCAGAGCGAACTTTTTGCAGGGTGGCGATATCTTCAACGACTAATCCAGTTGAGCCGCTATTGTCGATTATGTAGAGGAGTTCGTCTTTATCGGCTTGAGCGCTGCGGACGACATCAACGGCTCCAGCGAGCATCATCCCTTGATCGGCAATCAACCAACGAGAGCTATTATCAGCAAATAGGCAAATGCGATCGCCAACTTGGACTCCCAAGGCTTGCACCCCTGCGGCAAATTGCTGCATTTGTTGATACAGTTGCCCGTAGGTGAGGCTGACTTCGGGTTTAGCGTGCGGTTCAATAATCGCTGGAATCTGACTAAATTGCCGAGATGCGATCGCCCAAACTTCCGCTAGCGAGTTGACTGAAGAATAGTCAATCATGCGCTGAAGGTTAGCGCGTTCTCGTTCGGTCATGGAATAGGGAGGGGTTGATTTCATGGCATTAGTCGCAAGCTACTACAAGCCTGAGAATAGACTTCCCCAAGCGCTGTTCCTGTTATCTTATCGAGAAACTGACTCAATTGATCGGTGAAATAACGCGCTAGAATCCAGTGGGAGCGTTATGGAGTTGAATGCAAGTTATGCCGAAAGCAATTTGGAATGGTGCAGTTTTAGCCGAGAGCGATCGCACTGAGGTGGTAGAAGGAAATCAGTATTTCCCCCCCGATGCAATCAACCGCGAGTATTTTCAAGAAAGCAATACCCACACCACTTGTCCTTGGAAAGGGGTTGCCAGTTACTACAGTATTGTGGTGAATGGAGAAACCAATAAGGACGCCGCTTGGTATTATCCCCAAGCCAAAGAACGCGCCAAAAATATTGAAGGCTATATCGCGTTTTGGAAAGGCGTTAAAGTCGAAGTTTAGCCATCGTTAAAAGCGTTCTCAGCGCCAAAAACTGACGATCTAACCGCGATCGTCAGTTTTTGTTTCAATTCTGCTCTAGTTGCTTGCCACAAGCTCTGAAGCCGCTTCATTCGCTTCTGTTTCAACCGGGATCGGCAGATCCGAAGGCCAAAGCAGATATTGAATTAAGGCTTGTTGGTCATCAACACTGAAGCCTGCCGCCTCATCCACCCAATGCTCATGTCCAATACCCTGCACATCAACGGCTTCTAGTCCCGCTTCACGGTTGGCTTGAATAATGCGATCGCGCAATTGCCGATCGATCAGACCCAGTAAACTATTAGCCGGATTCACGCGAACATTCGACATGAGAGTTGCAGGAACACCCACTTCCGTTTCAATGTTGTCTCCCACCGCAACCCCACCATCGTGCAAATAAGGCGCATTCCAGTAGGCTCCCAACAACCCTTTAACCTTATAACCGCCTTCACCATCCGCAGCCCAAGCTAATTCGAGTTGATCCATATCGACATCATCCAAAGGAACTTCAAGCACGCGGGCATCTTCCGGCACTGGAATGGGAGTATCAAAACTTTGGGTTTGGGGTGGAGCTAATTGTTCCCAGATTGCCGCGAGGCTACGCGCTCTAGTTGGGGCCGTTCCCACTTGTGCGATCGGCAAGACCGTATTATTGGTTAAAGCGGCTCCCGCATGACAAGACACGCACCCGGCCGAACTAAACACTTGACGGCCCCGTTCTCGAACAGAAATATCCGCAATTTGGGGCGGTGGAGGTGCGATCAGCCTATCTTGAAAAGCAGACATCGCATTATTCTCTTGCCAGACAAACGAACCGGGCGTACCTGCCACAAAACTGATCAAACTCATAATAGAGGCATTGGGGAAAGTCGGGAGCGGCACGCCATCGGCAAAGGTCGCAACGGGCGACCAGTGACCCTGCGCCTCAATCAGTTCAGAGGGGGGACGAGTTTCTGTAGCTGGATCGTAGCGGATCGGTTCATAGGAGGCATTTCGTAGCACGATCGCGCGATATTCTTCAGGATCGAGATCGTACAAAACTGCCATTTTTTCAGCGTCCGATAAGGTATCTGCGCCGACCGTAAATACATTGTTATTTAGGGTACTCAGTCCCCGAAACGGGCCAACAACCTGGTTTCCAGTCCAGGCAAAGGGATGATCTCCCCGTGTAAAAGAGTCTGGCACCCGCACGGGATTATTCACCAAGTCCGTTGTTGTATCAAAACTACCCGGCGGCCAGGCAAGCAGTTCGGCATCAACTGCATCTTCTAGGGCTTGTCGATCCGGAAGGGCCTGCTGCGTGCCATCGGGCAGCGTCATGACTTCATCGCCATCCATCATTTCGCGCACATCAACACCCGTATGCGTGAAATAAGCGGCAGAATTAGAGGCCATTGCCAGGATTAATCCAGCATCCAAATTTTGATTCGTAACGCCGTCTACCACCTCTCCAGACACCGGATCGAACGCTGAGTGGCAGACAGCACAGGTTAGCCCTAAACGAATTCGTCCGCGATCGTAGCTCACTTGGGCACCAATCGGCAGTAACGATCCTGGGGCAACGTCAAGCCCAGTATTGAGAACTGTACCTTGCTCAAAGGTTTGTCCGCCCACGGTCACATCTCGACTCAGGCGAACTTGCAAATTATCGGTACCGCGCCCCGCGAGTCCTACAATTGCCGAGATATAGTCCCTAAGACGAATTCCACCATCTAGCCAGCCAACGACATCGGTAAAGAAGCGCTCGCTGTTAAAGGTTTGTTGATAAAACGTTTCTCGTCCAAGCTGCACCAACTCATCGGTAATTTGGACGGCTCCATTGGCAGGAGAAAGAGCCTGTCGTCCTTGCTCAGTTGCCAATAGACTTTCAGCCTCAGCAGTGGTAATGCTTTGCCCCCATACATCGTAAGCCTCATCAATGGCGGCCATTTCCGGGTTGAGTACCGCCGCTTGCGTAGGAAGATAGGCGAAGCTAAATCTTCCTAAAATCAGCACTGAGAGGAGTGCTGCACCGATCGCCGCCACAATAAAAGCAATGATTCGCTCTCGTCGCCTGGATGAGCGGTTTGGCTCAGGCGATTGATTGGAGATTGTTGGGTCGGAGGAAATAGAAGATGAATGATGATTTGACATGATGACTCCCGCTAGATGAATTGCAATAGCTGATTGACAGCAGAGGTTTTCCTGCCTGGGATTAGCGGTTAGAGATCAAAATTGAACCTGAACTTAAACCTTGCACAGCAATGTTTGCGGCATCATTTTACTTAAACTAACGAGAAGTTAAAAGTCTCAGCAAAAAGCCTTTACAGCCGCACTAATGTTACTTAAAAGACTATCAGCATGAACTACTCCAGTTCTCTGTCTGAAGGTAGAGAAGTCTGCAATAATTTATGTCTGACGATTGCTCAAAAGCTTACAAATAGGTGTCTAGGCTCTTTTTGCAAGAAGATTAATGAATAAATAATTCGATTTTTAGACCAATTTTATCAAAGCAGTTTGTGTAAAAAGTCACTGAATAATCTTGATGAGCCATTTTCAGAACAATTGCCATACAAAATCGCACGGGGGTTTTCACCCCCGATAGGCGATCTTAAGTTGAACTGCGATCGGGAATTGTGATATCAATCGAAGTTACCGAAGTCCCTTGAGCTAGACTGCTTAAGGGAGGATTGATTGCTTGATTGTTGCCAACCACAAGCGTCACCATATTTTCGGGTTTGAGATAGGTTCTAGCGACGCGCTGTATATCGGCAATGGTCGTATTTTCGACCCCGCGCTGGTATTGGAAGATAAAATCAGCCGGATAGCCATAATATTCGTAACGCATGAGTCGCGCTAGAACTTGAGAGGGGTCTTGGAAATTGAAGACAAACGAATTTAACACCGAGTCCTTAGCGTATTGCAACTCCTGAGCCGAAATTGGAGCAGTGCGAATGCGCTCAATTTCCGACATCACCGACTGAATAAAGGGAACCGTTGCTTCAGAACGGGTTTGACCCCCGGCGATAAAGGTTCCGGGAAAATCAAACCGAGGATTCCAAAAACCATACACAGAATAGGCCAAACCTTGGCGCGATCGCACTTCATTAAACAAGCGACCCCCAAACCCATTAAGAACCTCATTCATCACCGTTAGCGCCGCATGGTCGGGACTATCAAGCTGTCCCCCCAAATGACCCAACAAGATATTACTTTGAGTCAACTGCGGCTGGTCAATCACAAATACGCCACCTGAATTGGCTTGTTGCACCCCAGGTAACGCCGGACGCCGGAACTCAGGGGAGGGTTGCCAGTTCCCAAACTTCTCCTCCAACAGTCGGCGCATCGTCGCCGTATCAAAATCTCCAACAATTCCCAAAATCATATTATTGGGATGGAAATACTGCTGGTAGAAGTTAATTAAATCCTCGCGGCGGATATTGTCGAGGGTGTCATATTCTATCGTCCAAGCATAGGGACTCGAATTGCCATAGACCAGTTTTTGAAACTCGCGCCGAGCAATGCCATCCGGGTTATCATTGCGGCGAGCAATTTCCCCGCGTCGCTGGGTTTTGGCTAACTCTAACTGTTCGGGAACAAACGCCGGTTCGCGCAACACCTCAGCAAATAACTCCAGAATTTGCTCGGTATCTTGGGACAAACCACTAAAACTCGCTTGACCTACAGCAGTATCAATGGAAGTTTCCACCGAAGCTGCACGTTGTTCTAAAAGTTGGTTCAATTCGGCTGGCGGATGTTGGCGGGTTCCTCCCGTTCGCATCACTTCTCCAGTCAGACTGGCTAAACCAATCTTATCGGCGGGTTCGAGGCGTCCCCCAGTATGAAACATCGCTGTTCCGTTGACTAAAGGCAACTCGCGGTTTTCAATCAAAAAGACCGTGATGCCATTCCGCATTTGGTAGCGCGTATACTCAGGAAATTGAATTTCCGGCAGCGGGCCGAAGGTTAACTCCGTGTAGTGTCTGGCGGTGGCTGCAATTGCGGGAATGCGCCACTGACTCACCACCAGCATACTCACCAGCAATAGCGAGATCCAGAGATAGCGCATTCTCCCGCGACGGCGAAAGACTCGTAAGTTAATCATGGGTGATAGATATTATTGGCAATCTGATTTGAGGCGAGCAGAAGTTCGGATTTTAGGAAGCAGGCTGAGATAACAGGCGACCTTCCGTGCGATTTTGGGGAGTAAAGGTGGCGCGAGCAACCCGCTGGATATCGGCAGCACTCACCCGTTCGATATATTCTGGCTCTTTAAAGAGGTTGCGCCACGATCCGGTTTTGGCTTCGTACTCCACAAGCAAACTCGCCATCCCTGAGTTAGAATCGAGCGATCGCAATAAACCCGCTCTGGCTTGGGTCTTAACGCGTTCTAGTTCCGGTTGGGTCACGGGTTCGGCTTTCAGCCGTTCAATTTGCGTCCGCAACGCTCCAGCCACATCTTCAACGCTGCGACCTGGTGCCGTTAGCGCGTAGAACAGCATTAAGTTGGGGTGCTTATTACCAGGAAAACCGCTAAACCCAGCAGCCGCTAAAGCAACCTGTTGGTCTTCGACTAAAGTTTTGTACAGGCGAGAGGTACGGCCATCGCTAAGGATGCTGCCCATCATATCGTAAACGGCATGGTCGGGATGGTTCAACGCCGGACGGTGATAGCCTTCTAAATACCAGGGTTGAGAAGGTAAGTTGACGGTGATGTTGCGCGTAGCAGTTTGCGGGGGTTCTGCGGGAAGTTCTTGGGAAGCTCTCGGTCGGTCTTCGTAACGACCAAAGTAGATTTGAGCCAGTCTTTTAACGTTATCTAACTCTACATCCCCAACAATGGCGATGGTTAAATTGCTGGGAACGTAATAAGCGTCAAAGAAGGCTTGCACATCCCCTCGTCTCAGGTTTCGCAGGTCCTGTTCGTAGCCAATAACGGGTTGGCGATAGGGATGAACTTGAAATGCGGTTTCTAGGAATACTTCAATCATCTTGCCTAATGGCGAGTTATCGGTTCGCATCCGGCGTTCTTCGAGGATGACTTCTTTTTCTTCGTAGAATTCGCGAAATACAGGGTCTAGAAAGCGTTCAGACTCCAGAGACATCCACAGTTCGAGTTTATTGGCAGGGAAACTGTAGAAGTAGCGGGTGGCATCGGAGGAGGTGGTGGCATTTAAGCCAACTCCGCCGGAACGTTGAACAATTTGTCCAAATTCGTTTTGAACGGAATACTCGGCCGCTAAGGCGCGCGTTTGTTCAAACTCGGCTTGGAGTTGTTCGGCTTGTTGGGCGTTTCCCGCCGCCAAGGCCTCTTGAATTTGGTCAAACAGTTGGTCAAGGCGAGCGAGTAGGGGTTTTTCTTCGGCGTAATTTTTGGTGCCGATCCGGTCAGTCCCTTTGAAGGCAAGGTGTTCGAGGTAATGCGCGACGCCAGTTTGACCGGGAGGTTCGTCTACTCCTCCCACATCTGCATAGGTGATAAAGGAGACGATGGGTGCTTGGTGACGTTCGAGAACGATGAATTTTAAGCCGTTGTCGAGGGTGAATTCTTGGATTTGCTTCTCAACCCGGTCAAGGTAGGGTTGAATAGATTTAGCAGCAGCAACGGCCTGAGTGGGAGCGGTGGTTCTAGCCTGAGCGGAGGGAACGCCAGCCATGAGGCTGAGGGCGATCGCAACGAGAGCGATCGCAACGGCTCGCATCGGCTGAGTATAAAGGCGCTGACGAATTGCAGCGATCTGAAAACGGAATTGACGCATGGCAGAGCAATACTGCATGAATTTGCTTGAGAAGACTTCGATAACTTTCTGTGCTTCTCTTTGCATTTTCACTAATTTTTTCCCAAATCCCCACTTTTTGGGGAAGGGAATTGGGAGTTAGGAGTTGGGGGTTGGGGAGGTGGGGGGATGGGGAGTTGTTCTAGATACTTACTCAGCACTCAGCACTCAGCACTCAGCACTCAGCACTCTTTGAAGAGCTAGCTATGCAAGATTTGATCGCGATAGAAGGCGTAGCTGTCGAATAACATACCCACAAAACTACATGCGATCCCAATGACTAATAAACCTTCTAGCGGTTGACCGCTGCCAAAGGTGGCTAAAAAACTCTGAACTTGCGTAACCCCTGTCTGGGAGAGTGCTGCTAGGCCCGGAATGCGACCGCTAACGCCTAGACTCATCCAGATCAAACCAAACACCAGGGAGGGAGCCAGAAAGCTCAGAACGCTGGTGAGTAACAAAGAGCGAAGAAAAATTAGCAATATGCTCATGCAAGTACGGGAACGAAAGGGGTTCAACTGTTTTGCACAAGGAATAGAAAGACTGACTTTCCTCCCCTCTACAATAGGCGCGATCGCGACTTTTGCAGACTCTCTTCAGAAATCTTAAATTTTGTTGAGGAAATCTTTTTGAACTTCTATGGCTCGCTTTTAATATCCTCGTCTGGTTAGGAAGAGTTGCCTAAACGCTAGCTCTCCCACTATGATTGAGCCAAGCTTCTGAGCGGGCAACGTGCAAACTCTCAGAAGACGCACAAGATTGAGTTCTGGCTGAAGACCCCTTCCTCAGAAACTCAAAACTTCTCAATAGTCTTTAAGGTGTTGGTAGCCGATTGAGTCAAGCAAGACCAAGAACAGGTTTAGGGCAATGGGCCTATCGCCTATTGGCTGCGTTTTTACTAGGCGGACAAGTATTGTTTCACCTGCTTTCTGGTAAAATCCACCGCCGCAATACGTTTGAGCAGATGATGGTTGTCGGGCCCGCTTCTTTAGGCATTGCCTTAGTGACGGCAGGATTTGTGGGCATGGTCTTTACCATTCAGGTGGCGCGGGAGTTTATTAACTTTGGCGCAAAGGCTGCTGTTGGTGGGGTTTTAGGGCTAGCCTTAGCGCGGGAACTGGCCCCCGTCCTCACGGCGGTTGTAGTCGCCGGAAGGGTTGGTTCGGCGTTTGCGGCAGAAATTGGCACAATGCGCGTGACTGAGCAAATAGACGCCCTTTACATGCTCAAAACCGATCCGATCGATTACTTGGTGATTCCGAGAGTGTTAGCCTGCTGCTTAATGCTCCCCCTACTGACCGTTTTATGTTTCCTGGCGGGTATGACTGGGGGTTTATTGATTGCCCAAAGTTTTTATAGTATCTCTTCTAGCCTGTTTCTTAGCTCCGTGCAGAACTTCCTCGGCGGGTGGGATATTTTCAGCGCTGCCATTAAGGCGGCGGTATTTGGCGGCTTAATTGCTGTCATTGGCTGTAGCTGGGGACTCACCACCACCGGGGGCGCTAAAGGGGTGGGACAATCAACCACAACGGCAGTTGTCACCTCATTACTGGCAATTTTCATTTCCAACTTCTTCTTATCTTGGCTGATGTTCCAAGGGTTGGGAGCGGCTGTCCTCAACGCGTTTTAACTCAATAGTTGCAAACCAATCAGTACAATGAGAAGGGTTAAGTTGCCTGATGCAATTTCTTGTCCTTTAGCGGAGTGACAGATGAAAGCGACAATCCCTTCTGAGTCTACTCAAGCGATCGCCCTCGCACCGAGTTACAATGTCCCCATTGGCGTGCTAGTTTTAGCCATTCCCGGCTTTTTTCTCAGCCTGTGGGTAGGCGGCGCGATCGCCCTATTTGGCTTATTTTTAATGTTTCAAGCCGGAACCTTACGCCTTGTCTTCACCGACACCGCCCTAGACGTATACCGCCAAGAAACCTGCATTCGGCATTTTCCTTACCAAGACTGGCAAAACTGGAAAATCTTCTGGCCTAGTGTCCCCATCCTCTTCTACTTCAAAGAAGTTAAGAGCATTCATTTTCTCCCCATTTTATTTGACCCGAAGATGTTAAAGTCTTGCCTGGAAACCTACTGTCCCGTGCAGTCTTAGAATTAGTAGTCAGCTAAATTATACGAGTTAGATGAATTCAGACGAGTCTCAAATCCCAGAGCAAGCATCCGAACATCCGCAACCGGAAACCCCTCCAGAGGAAGTCGAAGGCTTACCCCTCCCGGCGGAAGATCGACCGAGCAAGTCCCCCTTGGATCTGACTGAGGAAACCGAGGATTTATGGGCCGCAGAGGCGTCAGAACAGTCCTCAGAAGCCGTGATTCACCCCGAACCCCCTGCGGAGACCCCCGCAGCAACAGCGGACGTAGAAGCCAGCGAAGAGGCTGATTCCCTGAGCGCCCGGATCGCCCAATTGCAGCACCAAGAGCAAACCCTTCAGCAGCAAGTCAGCAGCCTCCAAGCTGAAGTCGAACGACTCCAAACCCAACTGAGCGAAACTCAATCCGCGATGGGGCGCTTGGTGCAAGAGGGATTAAGCGAACTCGAACAGCGCAGAAAGAAATTACAAATTACGGTAGAACAGCTAGAACGCCGTTCGGAACGGATTCGTTCGGAAATGCGTTCTACCTTTGCGGGCGTCTCTCAAGATTTAGCCATCCGCGTTCAAGGCTTTAAAGACTATTTGGTTGGCAGTTTGCAAGAACTCGCCGCTACCGCCGAACAACTCGAACTCGTACCCGAACCGGGCGAAGTCAGATCCGCCCCCGTGAGTCGCGAAGAAGTGCGTGAAAGAGACTCCTCGCGAGGGACAACCCCCAAATTTGCCGAACAGGGATTTCAAGAACAAGTCCGCCAAATTCGCCGCTTGCTCGATCAATATCGCAGTATGCCCGATTATTACGGGCCGCCGTGGCAGTTGCGCCGCACGTTTGAACCCGTTCATGCGGATCGCGTTTCTAATTGGTTCTTTACCCAAGGGGGACGGGGGGCGATTCGGACGCTTGGTTCGCGCTTGCAGAATATTTTAGTCGCTTCAGCAACCCTTTCGGTGATGCGAAGCTTATATGGCGATCGCGTTCGCACGCTTGTTTTAGCCAACTCTCCAGAACGCTTGGGCGAATGGCGGCGCGGCTTGCAAGATTGTTTGGGCATTACTCGCGGCGATTTTGGGCCCAATCAAGGGGTAGTCTTGTTTGAATCCCCGGAAGCCGTTGCCCAAAAGGCGGATCGCCTGATTCAAGATGGGATGCTGCCGTTCATTGTCATTGATGAAACGGAAAACCAGGTCAACCTGGGAATGCTGCAATTCCCCTTGTGGCTAGCCTTTGCCCCCGATCCGGATGCGCCGCCTCCGGTGATGTACTAGCATCCGGTTGAGAGGCGTTCTTTCTTTAAAGAACGTCTCTAGAGTCTAGCTAGAGCGGGTGCGACGCTGTTCGCCTTGGTAGCGCAAATACTCGCTAATAAAGGCAATCACCCCAGAAACAAGAATCAGTAAAACACTCAAGGCGTTGATATCGGGTTTGACGCCCGTGCGGATGCGGCTAAAGATTTCCATCGGTAGGGTATTCGCCCCACTTCCGGCGGTAAAGCTGGCAATTAAAAAGTCATCCATGCTTAATACAAAGGCTAGCAAGCAACCGGAGACAATTCCAGGCATCAGTTGCGGTAAGAGAACCTTCATAAAGGCTTGAAAGGGGGTTGCGCCTAAGTCTAGGGCGGCTTCTTCGAGGTGAGGGTTTAAGTCTGCAAGGCGGGTGGAGACAAGCACCGCAATATACGCCAAACAGAAGACAATATGAGCGGCGATAATTGTCCACAGACTCAGGCGAATGCTGAAAACGGCCAGAAAGATGAGGGTGGCAACGGCGATCGCAATATCGGGGATAATTAACGGCAAATAGGAGACGCCGCGATACAGCGATTTGAAGGGGAAATGATAGCGCGCTAACCCAACTGCCATTAAGGTGCCCAAAACGGCGGAAATGCCAACCGCCACCAAAGCTACAGTTAAGCTATTTTGTAACGCCAATAAAATCCGCCCATCATTGAATAGGCGGGTATACCACTCTAGGGTAAAACCCGTCCAACCCGCGCTGTAGGCCGAACGGTTAAAGCTATACACCGCCAGCACGATAATGGGCAAATACATGAACAAGAACATTAACAGGTTAAACCCGACCTGCAAACCCATTAACAGCATGGAAACTAAGCGTTCTGAGGTCAATTTCTGTTGGGTTGGAGATTGCCATACCTCAACGGGCAGGCGTTCGGGCTGATGGCTGGAAGTCATAAAAATCAACGTTTTAAGGACTAAGCTCGGTTGGGATTATCGCCGTATTTAATTAAAAGCGCGATCGCAATGCTGACGGCAAAGATTAACACCATACTTAAGGCTGACCCAAATCCCCAATTTTGCGTGGGTCCGAGAAACTGGTTATAAATTAAGCGAGCAACGGTCATATTTGACGCGCCGCCCAGCAATTCTGGATCGACAAAATCGCCCAAACTGGTAATCAATACCAGTAGGGTTCCGGCGGCTATTCCCGGAAACGCTTGGGGGACGGTAATCTTAAAAAAGGCTTGAATCGGATTGGCTCCTAAGTCGGCGGAGGCTTCGAGCAGGCGCTTATCGAGTTTCTCTAGGGAAGAGTAGAGAATCAGCACCATATAGGGCAGAAAACTATAGCTCATACCAATCAACACTGCTGGCCAATCGTTGAGCAAGTTAACAGGGGGCAACCCCAAGACGCCCAAAAAACTGTTGAGTACCCCAGTCCGCCGCAAGATACTAATCCAAGCATAGGAACGCAACAGCGAAGAGGTCCATAGCGGCAGTACAAAGCCCAGCAGCAAGAGATTCCGCCACCGTCGGGGGGCGCTTAAGGCAATCCAGTAGGCGACGGGAAAGCCCAGCAACAGGCAAATGACGGTTGTTCCCACCGCAAAGCCGAGCGATCGCCCAATCACGTTCCCGTAAATTGGCTCAAACACCCGCAGATAATTCTCGATCCCGGAAGGGTTGACCACATCTCCGGGTCGGATATTGGGGACTAAACTCAGTTGAAAGATGACAAACGTCGGTAAAACCAACAGCAGCAGCAGCCATAACCCCGCAGGGCTAAGAAGCGACACCGGGCCGATCCAATGAGACCATCGGGATTTTGCGGGCACCGCTTTGTCCGCAAGGGGGGTTGAGTCTAAGGGGGGAGGGTTGGTAGTAGACACAGGCGATCGAGAGAATAGTAAGGTCGCGTAGCGAGAGGGACAAGGCCTTATCCACTGGTCAGTTGAGTCCAGTAGCGATCGTAAAGTTGTTGAATGGTACTGCCCACTGGGGCAATGCTTTCGCAGTTTGCTAAAACATCCTCTGGGGGAAATAAGGTGGGGTCTTCTCGCAACTCTGAGGGGAGTTGTTCGTAAGCCACGCGGTTGGCGGTGGCAAAGTTGAGGCGCTGGCAAACTTCGGCGGCGATCGCCGGTTGCAGCATAAAGTTAATCCAAGCATAGGCCCCATCGGGATTGGGTGCAGTTCGGGGGATAACTAAGGTGTCCGTCCACAATGAAGAACCGCTTTGGGGGATGGCATATTCAATATTGGAGTTTTCTTCGATCAGTTCGTGGGCGTCTACTGAATATCCCATTGCGATCGCCAAATCTCCTGTCAGCACTTGGGGACGCCAAGCATCGGATGTAAAGGTCGCGATCGCGGGTCTTAAGTTCACTAAGCGTTCGTAAGCTTGGCGAATTTCTTCGGGGTTGGTGGAATTGTAAGAATAGCCCAACATCCTCAATGTTGCGCCCATCACCTCACGCACATCATTGAGCAAACTCACTTGGCGCACCAGGTCGGCTTGATGTTCCCAAAGATACTCCCAATCTTCGGGACTCGCCTTCACCTCCGAAGTGTTGTAAATTAATCCCGTCGTTCCCCAACTCACCGGAATACTATGCTGATTATTGGGGTCGTAACCTGGATTTCGGTAAGCCGGAAAAAGTTGATTTAAGCCTTCAATCCGGGATAAGTCCAGTTCAGTGAGTAGATTTTGGGCAACCATTTTCCCGACCATGTAGTCGGAGGGGTAAATAATACTGTAGGCCGCGCCCCCTCCGGCTTGAACCTTGGCTAGCATTGCCTCATTGGAATCGAAAACATCCGCAATGACTTCAATCCCCGTTTGTTGAGTAAAGCTTTGCAACAGGTCATTATCGGTATAACCTGCCCAAGTATAGATATACAAGCGATTGCTATCGCTCGGACGTGCTTGTGAGGTCGGCTGAACTTGAGCCAAAGTCCAGCCGCAACCGGATAGCGACGAGGTTGCGCCCGCAACCAAGGACGCTTGCAGAAAGCGACGCCTCGATAAGGAATATTTGGCAGCAGAACTAAACATCTTAGATACCGACACAGGCGAAGAGTGCAAGCAGACTAAACTCAATGGAATTGCGGCGGGGAATGGTTCCGTAAGCCAGTTTACCACCCCCAACTCTTGCTATTCTTCTAGGGCAAGACAGTCATGAACGTCCCAAAAGGCGTATAGGGGGGTTTGGGAGTCTACTAAAACTTCAGGTCGGTTGGGCTGAGAGACCAAAAGGCGATCGCCAGAAACCAATTCCACCACGCACTGTACGTGAGTCCCCATAAACATGACATGCTTCATGCGGCCTTCAAAGCAGTTGGGATAATTGTCGGGTTCCTCAAGGCTGACCTGAATTTTTTCGGGACGGACGCTAACCACCACCCGTTCGCGCAGGCTAGAAAAGGCATCAGAGGCTTTACCATTTTTAGGATCGCCGTACTGAGCAAAAATCGTCAGTCCTTTATCCGTTGTCACTTGAATGGTCGAACGTTCAAACGGAAAAATGCGACCGCGAAATAGGTTGGTATCGCCAATAAAATCTGCGACAAACGGCGTCCGAGGCGCATTGTAAATTTCCTTGGGCGTGCCAATTTGCTCAATTTTTCCATCCCGCATCACCGCAATCCGTTGGGACAGCGACAACGCCTCTTCTTGATCGTGAGTCACCATCACAAACGTTAGCCCTAACTCTTGATGCAGATTGGATAATTCCACCTGCATTTCCTTGCGTAACTTGAGGTCTAGCGCCCCTAGGGGTTCGTCCAGTAGCAATACCGAGGGGCGATTCACCAGCGCCCGCGCTAACGCCACCCGTTGCTGCTGTCCGCCGGACATTTGCGAAGGATAGCGGCTGGCAAATCCTTCCATCTTGACCAACTGTAAAGCATCTCGGACTCGATCTTCAATTTGAGCGTTGGTTAGCTTTTTAATCCGCAACCCAAAGGCAATGTTATCCCACACATTCATGTGGTTAAACAGAGCATAGCTTTGAAAAACGGTATTCACCGGGCGGCGATAGGGCGGGATATGGTTCACCAACTGATTGCGGACGATTACCTCCCCGGCTGAAGGTTGTTCAAAACCAGCCACTAGACGCAAGGTTGTGGTTTTACCGCAACCAGAAGGCCCTAGAATGCTGAAGAATTCACCTTGACGAATCTTAAGATCGACCCCACGAACAGCCGTTTCGCCATTGAAGACCTTGAACACCTTGCGAAGTTCCACATCGAGTTCGCAATCTTCAACGCCAGTAGATTGATTAGAGAGAGCAGTCTGAGACATAGTTTGCAAGTATTCAGTCGCAATTCCCCGATCGAGAGTATGGAGGCTCTCCATTCAATACGAACATGACAAAGTTTGACTTGGGTTTATTTTATCCGTCTATTCGCAAAGACTCGCGATCTTGTGATTTTTTATCAATCCTTCGCGAACAATACTGACGATGCCAGCCCGCAGTCTCTGGGATTTCAGAATCTTAAAGCTTAACCCAGCACGATTCCGGAACGGTCTTCTAGAGAAAGCGGTGAAGATCGCTCCTAGCAATTACCGATCCCAATCTGCAAATCTACCTTTTACAATGGGTTGATTCGTTTACAATCTAAAGCTTGGACGTTTAAACTCGCCCTAGTTCGCCATGACCTTGCTTAAATCTCCTCCCATCTACACCCCACAGTCCCCCACCCGTCCGGCAAAACGCACGGTAGGTCGTTCCTACCAGGCGATTATTGCCATGACCTTGATTACCACGATCATGGGGGGGGGAATTGGTACCCGTTTGGCCACCTTGCAACTGGTGGAAGGCAAACAAAACGTCCAAGAAGCAAACCGCAACCGGATTCGGGTGATTCCCAAACAACCCGAACGCGGTAAAATTCTCGATCGCAAAGGTCGGATTCTGGCTAGCAGCCGTTTATCCCACTCCGTTTATGTTTGGCCGCTAGCCCAACGCAAAACGACCTGGCCGCGAACCCTCAGACGCCTTTCTCAACTGTTAAATATTCCCGAAGCCGAAATTCAAAACCGGATGGAACGGGCGGGTTATTCTTCCCCTTACCTCCTGAGAGTTGCCTGGGGGTTATCTCGCGAACAAGTGACCGCGTTGGAAGAATATAGCAGCGAACTCGATGGCATCGTCATTGATGTTGAAACCGTTCGCCATTACCCCAACGGCAAAGTTGCTTCCCATGTACTGGGTTATACCGGGGAAATGAACGACGAAGACCTAGAACGGCGCAAGGATCGAGGCTACCGTTTGGGGGATGTGATTGGTCAAATGGGGGCAGAAGCGGCGTTTGAAAGCCAATTGCGCGGCGAATGGGGCGGCCAGCAGGTTGAAGTGGATGGCTTGGGACAAGTGGTCCAATTTTTAGGGACTGTACCAGCCAAGGCGGGTCAAGATGTCCGGTTAACGATTGACCTAGAAATTCAAAAGGCGGCGGAAGCAGCGTTAGGCGATGCCCAGGGGGCAATTGTCGCCATTGACCCGAATAATGGGGCCGTCCTGGCAATGGTGTCTCGCCCTGCTTTTGACCCGAATATTTTTTCAACCCGAATTACCGAAAAGACTTGGGCGGAGTTGCAAAGCGCCGATAACCCGTTTGTGAATCGCGCCCTCCAAGGGTTCGCCCCTGCGAGTACCTTTAAAATTGTTACGACTGCTGCTGCCTTGGAATCTGGGAAGTATTCGCCCTATACGGTGTTGGGGACGTTCCCTTATTTAACGGTGGGGGGGATTCAGTTTTGGGATTGGAACCGGGCGGGTTTTGGACCGCTGGATTTTGCTGGGGCAATGGCGTGGAGTAGCGATACGTTTTTCTATCAAATTGCCTTGGGGGTTGGCGGGCCCACTTTAATTGAGTGGACGCGCAAGTTCGGTTTTGGTCAAAAAACGGGGATTGAGTTAGCCGGGGAAGAAGCCTCTGGGTTAGTGGCGGATGAAACGTGGAAAAATTTGGAGTTGGGTGAAGACTGGTATGCCGGAGACTCGGTGAATATGTCGATCGGCCAAGGTTATTTGCAGGCGTCGCCGTTGCAAGTGGCGGTGATGTTTGCTGTTCCCGCCAATGGGGGGTATCGCGTGAAGCCCCACCTGCTGAAGGATAATGAAGAGGCCAAAAATTGGCGGGAGTCCCTCGATCTCGAACCGGTGACGGTGGATATCCTCCAACGCGGGTTGCGCCAAGTGGTGACGAATGGAACCGGGGGGGCAATGAACGATCCGACTTTGCCACCGAATGCTGGAAAAACCGGAACGGCTGAAGATCCGCCGCGCCTCTCCCATGCCTGGTATGGGGGCTATGCGCCGTATGATAAGCCGGAAATTATTGTGGTGGCTTTTGGAGAAAACTCCGGTGGGGGCGGTGGGGCGTTTGCGGCCCCCAAGGTGAAACAGGTGTTGGATGCTTACTTTAAGATGAAGAATCGCCAGGGTTAATCGATTCGGAGTTGAAAGGGCAAGCGGGCATAAACACCTCGCGGATCGTTGAGGTTTTGTAAAAAGGCGAGTTCTGCTTGGAGTTTGTGCAATTCTAGGGTGAGGCGATCGCGTTTGACGAGGGCGTTGCGTTCGGTTTGTGAGATGAAACGCCCAATCAGCCGTTCTTCGAGGGAACGGGTTCTGGGATATTCTTCAAGCTGCCAGTCGTCGGCAATTTCGGCTTTTTCGGCAGCAAAGGCGATCGCAGCCTCTAAGCCGCCAATTTCATCGACCAATCCCAGGTTTTTGGCTTCTTGTCCCGACCAAACGCGACCTTGGGCAATTTCGGCAACGCGGGCGGGGGGCAGGTTGCGGGAGGTGGAAACGTGGTTGAGAAATTGTTCGTAAATGCGATTGACGGAGTTTTGATAAATCGCGATTTCTTGGGGCGTTTTGGGACGGGTAATGCTTTGACTATCAGCAAAGCGCCCGGTTTTGATGGTATCCCAGGTGATACCGTTATCGTTGGCGAGTCTTTGGATGTTGGGTAGCAAGCCAAAGACGCCGATCGATCCGGTGATTGTACTGGTTTCGGCAAAGATGCGATCGGAGTAAGCGGCGATCCAGTAGCCTCCGGAGGCGGCGTAGTTGCCCATTGAAACGATGACGGGTTTGGCTTGGCGGGTGAGTTCGACTTCTCGCCCAATGATTTCGGAAGCGGTGGCGCTACCGCCCGGACTGTTGACGCGCAAGACAATGGCTTTGACGCGATCGTCTTGACGTAAGGTTCGCATCTGGGAGGCAAAGCGATCGCCGCCAATGCTTCTGACTCCGCCTTGACCATCGACAATATCGCCTTCAGCATAAACGACGGCAATCCGATTGCGAGAAACGGAGGCGTTGCGATTGGCGACTCGACTATAACTAGGTAGGGAAATTTGATTGAAGGAGTCTTCGTCTTCGCTATTTCCCGTCACCTCCTTGAGTTCGGCGACAACTTCATCAAAATAGGCGATCCGATCGACTAAACCGCGTTGTTGGGCGTTTTCTGCAAGTAGGAAGCCTTCGGTATCAGCGATCGCTTGTAGCTGTTGCGGAGTTAATTCCCGATGGCGGCTGGCTACGGTTAAAAAATCTTGCCACAAGTCGTTGAGAACGCCTTGGGTTTGCTGGCGGTTTTCGGGACTCAGTTGGGTTTGGGTAAAGGGTTCTACGGCGGATTTATACTTACCAACGCGGATGACTTGCACGCCAATCCCATATTTTTGGAACGCCCCGGCGAGAAACATCATCTCTGAACTGAAGCCATTGACTTCAACGGCTCCCATCGGGTTAATAAAGATAGTATCGGCAACCGAACCTAGATAGTATTTTTGTTCTTGCCAATCCACATCGTAAGCATAGATGGGTTTGCCGGATTCGCGGAATTTTTCTAAGGCGGCCCGCACTTCTTTAAGGGATGCCAAACCATTGCTACTGGTACTGCCGCTACCATCGAGGTAAAGCCCAACAATGCGATCGTCAGTTGCCGCTTCCTTCAGGCTGTCTAACACGTTCCGCAAGGTGATGGTTGTGTTTCTCTCGCTGGATAAGGCTTCGCTGAGGGCTTCTCCGGTGGTCGAAATCGGGTTTGTATCGTTAATCGTTAAACCCAGATCGAAGACGAGAATTGAGGAATTTTTGACTTGGGGGCCGGTTTCCCTAGAAGCAGCAGCCACAATTAAAAAGATTAAGCCACCCGCGCCCAAACCACTGAGAACTAGAAACCCTAAAATATTGCCAACCAGACTGGCAAAGGTGTATTTCAGAAATTGACGCATCGGTTTTTCAATAAGATTGAGTGATTTTTTCGAGAATGGGGGCGTTTTGGAGTTGGGAGAGGTTGGCGGTTCCCGTACAGAACAGAACCGTTGTCAGTTCTGCCAGTAAGATATCGACCAGTTCAAACAGGGCGGCTTCGGATTCGGCGGCGGCTTGCAAGAAGGGAAAGGCTAACCCCGCCAGATCTGCCCCTAGGGCGATCGCCTTACCCACCTCTAGACCATTTCGCAACCCGCCGGACGCAATTAATGGGATCTCTGGGGCAACTTGGCGAATTTTGTGAATGCACTCTGCTGTGGGTAAACCCCAATCTGCAAAGGTTTGTCCGAGGCGTCGTTGCTTGCGAGTTTGGGCGCGTTCGCTTTCAACTTTGGCCCAAGAGGTGCCGCCTGCACCCGCAACGTCAATCGCCCGAACCCCCGCATTGATTAACTTTTGGGCAAGGGGGGCAGAAATTCCATTGCCGACTTCCTTGGCAATGACTGGGACGGGCAATCTACTGCACAGTTTCTCGATTTTGTCAAGAAGTCCTCGAAAGTTGGTGTCGCCATTGGTTTGGATGCACTCTTGGAGGGGGTTCAGATGCAAGATCAGGGCGTCAGCCTGCAAATGGGCGATCGCGCGTTCGCACTCCTCTATACCATAGCTATAATTCAACTGTACTGCCCCCAAATTGGCAAACAGCAAAACATCCGGGGCCACCTTTCTGACCGCAAACGTAGCGATCGCATCCGGATTTTCAATCGCCACCCGCTGCGAACCCACCCCCATCGCCAAGCCATAGTGCTGCGCCACCTGCGCCAACCGATAATTAATCAGCTTCGCCTGTTCTGTTCCACCCGTCATCGAAGAAATCAGCAGCGGGGCCCCCATCGGCTGACCCAAAAATGAAGTCGTTAGATCGATATCCCGGCGATCCAACTCTGGCAAGCAACAATGCACAAATCGGTAGCATTCCAGTCCGGTTGTCACCGTATGGCACTGAACGTCCTCATCTAAACAGATCCGCAAATGATCGGCCTTGCGCGTTTGGGTAGAGGTTGAACTATCAATAGAAGAATCAATCATAACTTTGGTATACGGAAGGCTAACGCGAAATCAACTCTACCGCATCTCGTCCATCAACAGGCTGTAAATAGACTTTAACGTTTTCTTCCTTTGAGGTTGGTAACTTCTTCCCGGTAAAATCGGGATGAATGGGGAGTTCGCGATGTCCCCGATCCACCAAAACCGCCAGCCAAATCGCTGAAGGCCGACCATAATCATTAACCGCATTCAACGCGGCTCGAATCGTCCGACCTTTATAAATAACATCATCCACCACCACCACAATCTTCCCGGTCAGATCGAACGGGATCTCCGTTTTGGCTGGCGTTCTCACCCCAATTTGGTCTAAGTCATCCCGGTAAAACGTCACATCTAGGGCCCCAACGGGAACCGCCGTATTTTCTAGCAGCGTAATTTGGTCGGCGAGCAATTGGGCTAGGTGAACGCCTCTGGTATAAATTCCCAGGAGTGCTAATTGTTCCAGGTTTCCGGAACGTTCGATAATTTGCGAGGCGATCCGGGTAATGGTGCGGCGCAGTTCTTCCGCAGAGAGAATTTCAACAATTTTCGGTGACATCGGCAACGACCATAGGCTTCCCTATAAAAATAACCGCACTCGGAAACAATTGTTCGGGTAGGGGCAGCAATAATCTCTCTCAAGAATCATTGACAGAAGTAGCATTTTTTCAGTTAGCTGTAAAACGATTCCTTTAAAATTTGGCTGCTTTTTGGTGTTTAGGGCTTTCTTCTCAAGTTTGCGGGTTCGCTTGATCGGTTTGGTCTTGATTGCTGTTGTGCCAGCACTCGGTCTAATTTTGTATACGGCCTCATTCCAGCGCCAGCAAGCCTCCCTAGAAGCGAAAATCAATTTGATGCGATTGGCAAAACTGGTTGCAGCTAATCAGACTCAGGCGATCGAAGGGGCCCGCCAACTCCTGATTGCGATCGCGCAACTGCCCGAAGTCCAACAGGGAAATTGGAACGCCTGCAATCAAATTGCCAGCAACCTCATTGAGCAATATCAATCCTATGTAGCGCTTGGCGTCCTCGATCCGCAAGGAAACGTGCGGTGCAGCAGCATTCCTTTGTCCCAACCGATTAATTCTGCGGATCGGCTTTACTTTCGACAGGCATTGGCAACCCAACAATTTGCCGTTGGCGAATATCAAGTGGGTCGAGTGACGGGCAAACCCAGCGTTAACTTCGGTTATCCCGTTTATACCGACAACCAAACCTTAATCGGCGTTGTCTTAGCCGGCTTAGATTTAACCTGGTTTCACGAACTGGCCACCCAGGTAGATCTTCCGAGAGGATCGATCTTAAGCGTTATCGATCGCCAGGGTACGATTTTAATCCGACAACCCGATCCAGAAAATCTCGTGGGTCGAGCCTTTCCAGAAGCCGAGTTGATCCAAACCACCTTAAGAGAAAGAGAAGGGACGATCGAGACACAGGGTTTCGATGGTGTAGAACGCTTCTATGCCTTTACTGGGGTAGAAACGCCCACCCAAGACCAAGGGGTTCATGTGGTGATTGGTATCCCCCGTTCTGTCGCCTTACAGGATGCGAACCGCTTGCTGGTGCAGAATTTGATCGGGCTGGGTTTCGTCACCGCCTTAGCCTTACTGGCGGCTTGGGCGGGCAGCGATTTATTTTTGTTGCGCTATCTTCAATCGTTGTTGCAAACCACCCAACAATTGCACAACGGCGAATTAGGGGCGCGCACGGGCTTACCCCATCACTGGGGAGAATTGGGACAACTCGCCGCCGCCTTCGATCTCATGGCAGAAGCGATTCAAAAGCGGGAAGCCTCTATTGCCCAACTTAACCTCGATTTGCAGCGACGGGTGAAAGAATTGCAAGCCCTTTTTGAGGTGACTCCGATTAGTATTGCGATCGCCGAAGACACGAATTGCAAACAAATTCGAGTCAACCCCACCCTCGCCAAAATTTTACAACTGACGCCAGACGCCAACGCTTCCCTAACGCCGCCGAGTGGAGAACCCCAACCGGGCTTTACCCTCTTTCGCGAAGGACAAGAAATTTTCCCCGCAGAACTGCCACTCCATATCGCCGCCCGTCAAGGTGTAGAAATTAAAGATACCGAAATTGAAGTTCGACACGCCGACGGTCATATTTATCACTTGTTTGGCTATGCGGCCCCTCTGTTTGATGAAACCGGACAGCCTCGCGGCGCAGTAAGTGCTTTTTTGGATATCACCGAACGCAAGCGCACTGAATGGCAATTGCGCTTTATCTCAGAAACCAGCCGCGTGCTAGCCAGTTCCCTAGATTATCAGACCACCTTAGATCGAATTGTCGGAGCGATCGTGCCGGAGTTGGCCGATTGGTGTACGCTCTATGTTTGGGAAGACTTCAGAACCCTCAAACTCATGGCGGTTGCCGGTTCGCCAGAGATTGAGCAACGGGTGCGCGAGTACGATCGCCTCTATCCGTGCAATCCCCAAGACCGCTATCATCCTCTCTCGCGGGTGCTACATTCCAGACAGCCGGAAATCCAAATTCAGTTAAACGATCGCGATCTAGAGGCGATCGCCCAAAGCCCTCAGCAACTCGACTTACTGCGATCGCTCAATCTTCAGTCTTTCCTGTGTTTTCCCTTAGTAGCCCGCGATCAAACCCTCGGCGCGATCGCCCTAGTTTATAGCGACTCAGGCCGATACTACCATCTAGCCGATTTACCCTTTGTTGAAGAAATCTGCTATCGTGCAGCCTTAGCAATTGATAACGCGCGGCTGTATCAAACCAGCGAAGCCGACCGGACAACGGCTCAAGAAGCCAACCGCCTCAAAGATAACTTCTTAGCCACCCTCTCCCATGAGTTGCGAACCCCCCTCAATGGTATTTTAGGCTGGTCGCAGTTATTGCAAAAACGCGACTTAGACCGCCTAGCCTCCCTGAAAGCCTTAGCCACCATCGAACGCAATGCCAAGGTTCAAGTCCAACTCATTGACGATCTGTTAGATATTTCGCGGATTATTCAAGGCAAACTTCGCCTAGATGTGCGTCCCGTCCATTTAATCTCGGTGGTAGAAGCCGCCATTGAGTCTGTACAACCCACCGCCGAGGCTCGTAATATTCGCCTACAGGCAATCCTCGATCCTGCCGCCGGGCCAATTTCGGGCGATCCAGACCGCTTGCAGCAGGTGTTTTGGAATCTATTGTCGAATGCGATTAAGTTTACCCCTAAAGGCGGCCGCGTGCAGGTCCGCTTGGAGCGAATTAACTCCCATGTGGAAGTCTCGGTTAGCGATACCGGGAAAGGAATTAACCCCGACTTTTTACCCTATGTTTTTGAGCGATTTCGCCAAGCGGATAGTTCCATTACTCGCGCCCACGGGGGACTGGGGTTAGGACTGGCGATCGTTCGCAATCTTGTAGAATTACACGGGGGAAACGTCCGCGCCAGCAGTCTGGGAGAGGGGCAAGGGGCAACCTTTAGCGTGCATCTGCCGTTAATGGCTATCCATCCGCCGCCGGAGTCAGAAACTACAGAACGGGTACATCCCACAGCCAATCCCGATACGGAAACCAGCGATTTCAATATTCGTTTAGATGGGGTGCGCGTGCTGGTGGTGGATGATGAGCTAGATGCACGCGATTTACTGCTGACTGTATTGCAAATGGCAGGGGCAACAGTCAGTGTAGCGGCTTCGGCACAGGAAGCGATCGCCCTTTTGAATGACTGGCAACCTAGCGCGATCGTTAGCGATATTGGTATGCCCGGAGATGATGGTTATACGTTCATTCGCCAAGCGCGATCGCTCTGGGCGCAACGCCAACAAAAACCCATTCCCGCGATCGCCCTCACAGCCTACGCGCGAGATGAAGACCGCAGAAAGGCCTTACTGGCCGGCTTTCAAATGCATCTACCCAAACCCGTCAATCCCTGTGAGTTAGTGGTCGTCGTCGCCAGTTTAACAGGCGTCCTTGAGTAGGGAATTGGGAGTTGGGAGTTGGGAGTTGGGGGGAAGAAGGGAGTTGGGAGTTGGGAGTTAGGGGTTGGGGAAAAAAGGGAGTTGGGAGTTGGGAGTTAGGGAAAAGAGGAATTCGGGATTAATTCTGACTTACTCCCAGATCAATCAGCACTCAGCACTCAGCACTCAGCACTCCTTTCCCCCACCCTCTTCTCACTCAGCACTCTGTTGTAACTCCGTACTCTCTTCCCACTCAGCACTCAGCACTTTACACTCAGCACTTGGAGAAGCACTCAGCACTTTACACTCAGCACTCCTTTCAGCACTAAGAAAGCGGCTAGCCAAAGGAGGAAACAGTGGCGGGTGAGGGTGAAGGCGCGATTTAGGGTTTCGGGGGTAATAGGATTGATGGGATCTCCTAAGAGGGGTTTGGTTTTGATTTTGCCGCGATAGGTGTTGGTTCCGCCGAGTTGGACGCCGAGAATGGCAGCATAGGCAGATTCGCTCCAGCCGGAGTTGGGGGAGGGGTCTTGGGGGGCGTCTCGCTGACAGATTTGCCAAACTTGGCGCGGTTTGCCAGAAATAAGGGCGAGGGTGAGGACGGTGAGGCGACAGGGAAGCCAGGTGAGGGCGTCTTCTAATTTGGCACTAAACCAGCCAATGTCGGTGAAGGGGGGTTCTCGATAGCCAACCATTGAGTCGAGGGTGCTGGCGGCTTTGTAGGCGATCGCTAAGGGTAGGGGGCCGACGCCGGGAATCAATGCGCCCGCGATCGCAAAAAAGAGGGGGGCGGTGACGCCATCGACGGTATTTTCACTGACGGTTTCTAAAAGGGCGCGAAAAATCTCTGAAGGGGATAATTTTTCTGTATCGCGCCCTACATAAAGGCTGAGTTTTTGACGAGCCATTTCTAATTCTCCAGCGGTTAAGGGTTTTAAGACATCAATGGCTGCTTGTCTTAAACTTCTGCCTGCAAAACAACTGGCTAATAAGAGGGTTTCAATCGTTAGGCTGAGGACAGGATGCCAGCGATCGGCAACTTGAATGAATAGCCAACTTATAAGACCGCTACCTGCAATTAATCCGGTTCCGAGAACCATTCCGGCTAGGCGAAGGATGCGAGGATTTGAGCAGTATTGAAAGACCCATTGGCTATAGCGGGAGATAACCCAGCCCATGAGTTGAACCGGATGAGGCCATCCCCACGGATCGCCAACCAAATAATCGAGAAAGGCTGCGAGTAATAGGGCGATCGCGCTGCGATCTAAGGGTGCATTCAAGCGGATCGGGTCTTCTCCCTTCAGGGGTGTCACCCAGGTTTTGTCTGGGGTGATTTTTCGACACAATCAATCATCGCATCTATTGACGCATAAGGAATAGGAATACTGACGTGAGTACAACTAAACTCGTCCCTTTACAGCTTGATGAAAATACAGTGCTTTATATTGAAGCCCAGTCGGATACGGAATCGCTCTTAACCGAGTTGATGAATCCGGAGGAACCCGAACAAAGACGCAACGGCCAAAAAGGTTGGCCGGGAAGTAAGCCGACTCAGACGATCTCTCCTGCGGCTTCTTTAAAGATGCTGCAAAGTACAATTCGGGCTTATGCCGCATATTCCCTGAATGCGTTTAAGAATTTTGGGGCTGCCAATGTCAATGAGGTGACTCTAGAATTTGGCGTCAGTCTGAGTGCAGATGGAGGGATTCCTTACATTGCTAGCGGCAAAACCCAAAGCAATCTTAAAATTACGGTGAAGTGTTCTTACGATAACAAAACTGACAGCTAAACCACAAAGCTGCTTTCTTCTCCTTGGGCGGCTTGCCAACTCCGGGTATCGTAGTAGAGGTCTTCTAGGGTAATGCTATATAAGGCTTCTTTAAGCTTTTGATGCAGCCGATTCCAGAGGCTAAATGTCACCCAGTCTTCGACTCGATCCGGATCGGGATGATGACGCCCAAGGGGTTCAATTGTTTCCCCAACCGCTTCTAATATTTGACCTAAAGATATTTGTGCAGGCGATCGCGCGAGCTGATAGCCGCCTTTTGACCCTCGGATCGACTCAACCAATCCGGCGCGACGCATTTCTATCAGTAATTTCTCTAAATAGGGGGCCGGTAAGTCTTGGCGAGTGGCGATCGCACTGACCGATTCCGGGCCGTATCCGGGTCGCAAACTCAAGTCCAGTAGCGCCTTAACGCTATAGTGACCGCGACGGGTTAGCTTCATGGAACTGGGTGTTTCTCTACTTGAGGGAGGGGAAATTTTTCAAGGCGATTAAGGCGCGATCGCTGCTGGGGATCTCAACAGTGGATTGGTGTTAGATGTCACTGCTCTGCTGTCACCTTCGATTTGGCGATGCTCAATACTAATGCTGAGTCGGGAGGGCGATCTTTAATCGATCTGCCGGGTGTATTAACAGAGGTTTATGTTTTTTAAGTCTCAAACTTGTTCCTGCTTAACAACTGTTGACCAAAAACTAAAAGCATCGCGTGAATTTTTGAGCGCAGTCAGTGTAATATGTTTTTACTAGCTGACACTATGCTAACGGTTATTTCCCGATTGCAAAGACCAGCTAACATCAAAGTATATCCCCTTGTAGTTCAAGTTTCAGGTTGATGAGTAGTACCAAAAAGAAAAAAATTGAACCCTTAACAGGCGAAGACCTGGTAAGAAAGGTTAAAGAGCTAGGAAATCTTAGCAAAGAAGAAAAAGCGAGAGCCTGCGGCTACTATACCGTCACAAAGAATGGTATAGAGCGAGTCAATATGATGAAATTCCTGAATGCGCTGATTGATGCTGAAGGAATTGAGTTAGATGGCAAACAAAGTGCCAATGGTCGCGGCGGTCGCAGTGCAAGTTATCGGATTAGCGTCCAATCTAACGGTAACTTGCTGATCGGTGCAGCCTATACCAAGCAAATGGATCTCAAACCGGGCGATGAGTTTGAAATCTCCCTAGGTCGCAAACATATTCACCTCAAGCAAGTGGATGTGGACGAGCGCGAAGAGGTCGCCTAGGGTCGATCGACTCTAGCGCAAATTGTCTAGATTTTTGCGAACAAGCTGAAACCAAGTTGGTAACTTTACTATCGAGTTGCCAACTGAATTTCATCGTTTCTGCGGGCATCTACTGCTAAATATTTCATTAACGCCTCTTGAGTGATGGCAATATCGCCCGCGAGGTTAATTCCTGATTTTTCCAATAAACCGATCGCCTGTTGGGGATTGTGACGTTCGACGACCGGGAGTTGACGCAATCCCCGTCTTGCCATGCGTTCTTGAGCCTCTGCAATTGACTCATCGGGATAGGCAGTCAGCAGATCGGTTGTGCAAATCGCCTGCACCGCTTGAGTTAAAAATTGAGGTTCGAGCAGCGATCGCTCCGTCCGCGCGATCGCCCGATTAATATCTTGTAAGGTGACAATCCCAATTAAGCGCTCCGCCTCATCCACCACCAACGCGCTATGAGTGCGGGCATTAATCAGCGTAAAACCCGCCTCTAAAATCGACATAGAACCCAAAAACTTTAACACCGAAGAAGATTGCATCGCCGCCGCAACAGGCACCTGTTTCAGCGTCTCTTGAGGCACCTGCAACCCCGACGAAGTATCGGGCAGCGTTGCCGGAGAAGCCTTGGGCTTAAACCGCTCCATCAGCCAAACACTCAAACCCACCGACGCCATCAACGGTAAAACAATCCGATAGTCTCGCGTCAGTTCAAACAACAATAAAATCGCCGTCAGAGGAGCCTTAGCGCTGCTCGCTAACACCGCCGCCATCCCCACCATTGCGTAAGCTGGGGGAGCCGCCATTACCTGAGCCGCACCTGGTAGGGCGATCGCCAAAACCTTCGCATAAACTAGCCCCAACGACGCTCCCAAAAACATCGCCGGAGCAAACATTCCCCCCACCAACCCACTCGCCAAACTCACCGCCGTCGCCAGCAACTTCAGCACCAGCAACCCCACCAACAGCCCCAGGGAAAACTGCACATCCTGCAACATCGACTCAATCGTTTCATAGCCCACCCCCAAAACCTGCGGCCAATATAGTGCCAGCACCCCCACAAACAAACCGCCCAACATTGGATGTAACGCCCTAGGAATCCAAGCCTTCAGCCATCCCCAGCCGCGCACCTCCCCGGTAAAACAACCCGTCGCCAGTTGAATTGCCTGGGTATAAGCCAAAGAAATCACGCTAGCAAGCAAACCCAACCCCAGATACAGCGGTAACTCCAGCAAACTCCGCACTTCATAGGCGGGTAAATCAAAAGCCGGTTGATTTCCCAAACAGATTTGAGCAATTAACGCCGACACCACCGCCGCCAGCAACACCACGCTCACGGCTGAAGTCGCAAACGAGGTTCCCAACACCACCTCTAAGGCAAAGAAAACCCCAGCAATGGGCGCATTAAACCCCGCCGCCAAACCCGCCGCCGCCCCCGCCCCCAAGAGCAAGCACTGCCTTTCTTGGGAGACTTTTAAGACTTGACCCACCAGCATCCCAAAATTGGCTCCCGTCTCCACACTTGGCCCTTCAGGCCCCAAAGAGGCACCCGTCCCCAGAGAAATCGCGGCCGCCAGCATCTTAGAAACGGGACGCAAGGGGGTTAATTCTCGCAACCCTTGAGCCGCTGCGATTAAGGAGGTAATCCCCGGCCCAAAATCGCGAATGGAAAGGCGCATTAAGCTAATCACAACGCCGCCTAGTGTGGGAACGCAGGCTAAAGTCCAAGCCCCCCAACGGGAAATAAACCCCATCAGGTGGTCTAGCGTCAGGCTGTGAATGAAATAAATCAGGTAATGGAACGTCACCACCCCCATACCCGTCACGCCACCAATTAAGGCTGCTAGCAGCAGTAAAATGGTTTCAGGCGTGGGTTGCAGGCGATTGAAAATTTTGATGAAGCGCGTGCGGAAAGTGCGAGCAGTCGAGGGCTGAGGAGAGACAATATTAGAGGCAACTGTCATTGAACGCGAGTATCCCAGATGGAGGGAAGTTAGAAAGCAAAATTCAGTTCTATTCATCATTGTGAGGCAGTTCGGGAGAACCTAACAAGTTGCTTTAGGGTTTAGGGTTCTGCACAGATAAAGAAACATGGGTCGAGATCGAGGTTAGACTGAGAGATAAGTCGGGCAAAATTGATTATGAACGCTCACACTTTTGATAGTCATTCTGCGATTTGCCCCATCTGTCATCGCGCTAGAGGAATAAAACCGAGCGAGTTAGACTGTGGGTTATATGTCTGCCATCGCTGTCAAGAACGGCTGGTGGTTACGCGAAGCGGTCACTATGTCCGCGATCCATTTTCGCCCAAACATTTATCGAGTCGTTTATTACGACGCCAAAGCCGCCCGTTTGCACGTCTGTTGCGCGACTTTGGGATTGCAAAACCTCCCTCGTTTTTGGCGGTGATGGCCAGTATTGTGATGCTCAGTTTGGGGTTGGCTGCAACCGAACGTTTAAAAGGTCAAGAACAGCCGATGCATCTGTTGATCGAACGCGTTCAAGAGGCGATTGATTTTCGACAGACGGGCGATCGCGAACCCTAATAACTACACCCTTAAGGCGAGTCGGGTAATTTACGGGTGACAAGCGTCCACTCAGCCACGCTTTCTAGGCGGTGGAGTTGGGGGAGTTGAAGCTGTTGCAGGCTGGCACGATCTAGCAAGAGATAAGGTTGGGCGGTTTGGTTCCAGTATTGTTGCAGTTGGTTAGATGTGGCTGGAATGATATGGCGATCGCTATAAAAGTCTAAGGATGGTCTGACGTAGGGATAAGACGTATAAATCGGTCGATCGATAGGAACGCGTTCTAGGATCATTGCGGCAACGGGTTTAACGGGATAGGCTTCTTGCAATTCCCAAACCCAGTAATCGGACGTGCAAAATAATAACAGGGAAACATAACATCCCCAGAAGAGGATTAAGAGAAATTGGCGATCGCTTTGAGCAATTAAAATTGCCGCTACTGTCAGGGTAATGGCAACTGAGGCAAAAACCAACGGCAGCGTCCAATCGGAAAAAGGATCGAGAAAACCCAGATAGATAAATGTCACCCAGCAGCTTAAGCCGCCGAGGAAGAAAAAGCTAAAGATGAGATGGGTTGCCACTCGACTGCGACCGATAATATAGGGAGATTTGCCAAAATGGTGCCAAATTTCTGTCAGTTGCGCGCCACCCACAAGGGCTAAGGCGGGATAGAGGGGCAGAATGTACCAGGGGAGTTTGGTTTGCATCGCCGAAATGACGAGGAAGTAACTGCTACTCCACACCAAAATCAGTTTTCCCCAACTGGTGTTGCGATGTTCCCACACCAGACGGTAGCCGGGAAGGATAAACAGCAACCAAGGCCAACTATATTTAAGCAGTTCGAGAACATAAAACCACACCGGCCCGCCGCGCTGTTCCACAGGCTGCCAAATGCGTTTAACGGCTTGTTGCATAATGCCTGTATCCACAAAGCGATCGCCATAATAGTGATACTGGGTGATTCCCCAAAATAAAAAGGGACATAAGCCCAAGATTAACCCGATCCACAGATAGCGCGATCGCAGCAAGCGCGGAGTATCCCAAAATAGAAATAGCAAGGCAATTCCAGCCACCAAGAAGCCTAAAATGGTCTTGGTTAAACAAATTAAGCCAATCCCAATACCCGTTCCCAGGGCGTAACGTAAATTGCGCCGACTCCGCAAATTACACCAAAATACAAATAGCAGAAAGCACAAAATCGGCCCATCTAGCATCGCTAACCGCCCATGACGCACGACGGGGAGAAGCGTCAGGTAGATTAAAGCTGAAAAAATCGCAGGCGTGCGTTTAGGGAAAATTTCCACCCCCACCCCATAGAGTAACGGCACTGAAAGCGCCGTTAAAATAGCTGAGGGAAGCCGAGTTGTCCATTCATTAATCCCTACAGTTTTATACAACAGGGCGATGAGGATATGGATTAGAGGGGGTTTGTTGAGGTAGGGTTCGCCTGCTAGGGTAGGATACAGCCAGGAAAGGGAATCAAAAGGCGATCGCGAAATATTCCTCGCTACCTGGGCAACAATCCCTTCATCCCAGTCTCTCAGGGGCAAACTGCCTAGATCGATCCCAAATAAAAATAAAGCTGCAACCAATAAAAATAAAACAAACCAAAAATCAATCTGAGTTCTAATTCGCCTCGACTGATTTCCAAGTTCTCGAGATTTAAAGAGATCGCAATACATTATTAAGTGCTGAGTAGAAAGTGCTGAGAGAAGAAGGGAGTTGGGAATTAGGAGTTGGGGGTTGGGCGGTGATTTGGGTTAGATCCCAGTTCAAGGCTTGAGTCTGGACAATATCGCGTTCGGCGATCATGCCAATGGGATAAACGGTGCCGTCGGTTGCGGT
>NZ_MJGC01000067.1 GCF_001746915.1 Desertifilum tharense IPPAS B-1220 | reverse complement strand
CCAACTCCCAACTCCCTTCTTCCCCCCCATCCTCTTCTTCCCCAACTCCTAACTCCCAATTCCCAATTCCCTTCTTCCCCAACTCCCAACTCCCAACTCCCAACTCCCTTCTTCCCTAGCCAAACTCTGCGAAGAATTTCTCAAAGAGGTTGGCGACGAGTATTCGGCGGTATTCGGCGCTTCCGCGTAAGTCGGTGAGGGGGGTAAAGGTGGTTTTCAGGAGGGGTTTAACCTCTTTGAGGGTTTCCCAACTCCAGGGTTTACCGAGTAAGATTTGTTCAGGTGCGATCGCTCTAATCGGAGTTGCAGCCACTCCCCCGTAGGCGAGTCTGGCTTTGACAATGCGATTTTCGGCATCTAAATCAATCGCAAACGCAGCAGCAACGATACTAATATCATCCGTTCCCCGCTTACCCACTTTATAGGATTGGCTGAGGCGACGAACGGCACCCGGCGCTAAGGTTTTGTTAATCTTAACCGAAACAATAACTTCACCCGGTTGTAAGTCAGTCTGGCGATAGGCTTTAAAGAAATCTGCGATCGCGATCGTTCGTGTTCCCTGATGAGATGCGATCGCTAACTCTGCATCCAAAGATAGCAAAACCGGCGGTAAATCTCCAATCGGGGATGCGGTGCCAATATTCCCCCCCAGGGTAGCGCGGTTGCGAACTTGGCGGGCGGCGAACCAATGCAGCATCTCATCTAAACTGGGAAAAATCCCTTTTAACTGGGTTTCAATCTGACTTAAAGGTACGGCTGCGCCAATTTTCACCCATTCTGCGGTTTGTTCAATTGGCTTGAGTTCGCTGACGGCTTCTAGGGAAATCATTACCGGGTAATGTTGCCGATAATGACTCATTTCTAGTCCTAAATCTGTTGCCCCGGCGACTAGGGTAGCATTGGGGTGTTCTTGTAATAGCGCTAAAACTGCGTCTAGCTGTGTCGGACGATAAAAAAGTTGTTCGTTTCCAGCATAACTAACGGGGTAAGTGTCTCCCGGACTTTGCTGGAGTTTCGCGCTAAACTGGTCTTCAACTGAGTGTGCCACCAGTTGTTGCGCGGCGCGGCGAATGGGTAAGTATCCCGTACAGCGACACAAATTTCCCTCAATCGCCATATCATCTAGCTTGCCATCATAATACGCGGCAAATAAGCTCATAATGAATCCGGGCGTGCAATAACCGCACTGAGAACCCCCGGTTTTAACCATCGCCGCTTGGACGGGGTGCAATTGTCCATTAGCAATCCCTTCTACAGTAATCACTTCTTTTCCAGAAAGCGAACCCAGAGGGATCAAACAACTATTCATCGCCTGATAATGGGGTTGACCATCTGCACCCAGACTGATGATCGCAACGGTACAAGCGCCGCAGTCTCCATCCCCGCATCCTTCTTTGGTTCCCGCGCATCCTGTTTGCTGCAAGTATTGCAGTAGGGTTAATGTTGGCGAAATGTCTTTTAAATGTAGGGTCTGACCGTTTAGGGTAAAGGTCAGGCGGTTCTCTAGGATTTGAGTCATTTCCAAACTGGGAAGAGGAGATGGAGAGAATCAGTCAGTTCCGAGTTCCTACTTTAATGAAAGTAGATCGGAGATTCTGCCATTTTAACTACCACGATAGGTACTGTAAGACCAGGGGGACATGAGGAGAGGGATGTGATAGTGAGAGTTGGCGTCGGAAATGCCAAAGCGGATGGGAATTTGGTCGAGGAATAGGGGACTGGGTAAATGCTCGACATGTTGGGTAAAATATGCACCAACGTGAAAGACGAGTTCGTAAACTTGAGTCTTCAGTTCGTCATCGACGAGTAGCGGACTGTCGGTGCGACCCTCAGAGTTAGTACGGACGGTTTTGAGTAATGTTTTTTCGCCGGATTGGGGTTCGATTGACCAGAGTTCGATGCTTAGATTGGCGGCTGGACGACCATAAGCAGTGTCTAGAACATGGGTCGTGAGTTTCCCTGACATAAGTGCGTAGTAATAATCGAAATTGATGCTTGTTCTAGTTTAGGGGTTTAAGCATCTGCAAGTTGGAAAAATGCGATCGCACTGACTCAGATCGATGCGATCGCCTATACTCTTCACGCGACTTCGACTAAACTGGCTTTATAGGCAGCCCATCCCCCAAGGTGGGAAATATCGGGCCAGTTATATTGTTCAACCAGTTCTTGCGGATAAAGCATGGCGGTTAAGACTTCGCCATCCTCTAAAATCACATCGCTGGGATACATATGAGGCGGTTCGGTGGAGACGAGATACTCGTATTGTTCGAGGGTGAGTTCGTAGACTTCTCCGGGAATGGATATTCCGCCTTCACTGACTTGATAAATAGCAGGGTGCCAACCACCTGCGGCAGCATGGAGGCGATAGAGGGGTTGGGTTCTGGCTGCTTTAATAAATTCTGCTGATTGAAGATTACCATGATCGGGTTGTCCTTGCAGTGCCGATCCGCAGATGAAAACTCGTTTAGCCTGACTCATGCGGTTATTCTCTGGTTGATAACTGTACTTCTGTATACAGCCGAGTTTAAGGTTAATGCTGTATTTTTGTATACTGTATTTTGTATACAACAAGGTTTATCCCAAAATCAAGTTTTTATTTTAAACTTCATCCAAAAAGAGAGTGGCAATGACTGTTCTTTCTACCCTAACCGTCAATAGCGATCGCCTTAATGCCTATATTGACCGACTCGCGAAAATTGGTCAACAACCGTCTGGAAGTATTTGTCGGCTTGCGTTTACCCCAGAAGACTTGCAAGCGCGATACCTGGTGCAGCAATGGATGGTAGAGGCGGGGATGAACGTCCGCATCGATGCGGCGGGAAATTTAATTGGCACCTATCCGGGAAAAGTCGCCACTGCACCTGTCTTAGCGACGGGTTCCCATATTGACACGGTTCCTTCTGGGGGGAGGTTTGATGGCGTATTGGGGGTATTAGCCGGAATTGAGGTTGTACGAACCTTGCGGGATCGTCAGATTCATCTCAATCATCCCCTAGAGGTGATTGTATTTACCGATGAAGAAAGCACGATGATTGGTTCCCAAGCGATGGCGGGAACCGTTTTGCGAGATGAACCGGAACGCTATCAGCCTTCTGTAGAAGGAACCATTCAAACCTGTTTAGAACGCATTGGCGGGAATTGGGAGGCGCTAGCGACGGCTAAACGCACGGACTTAGCGGCGTTTGTAGAGTTGCACGTCGAACAAGGGGCCGTTTTAGAGAAAACAGGCACAGAAATTGGGATTGTCCAGGGTGTGGTGGGAATGCGACGAAAAGCGATCGCCATTACCGGAGTCGCCAACCATGCAGGCACCACTCCCATGAATCTGCGCCAAGATGCCTTAGTCGCCGCCTCGCAGGTGGTTTTAGCCGTGCGAGAAATTGCCTTACAAATGCCAACTCAGCCGGTAGCAACGGTTGGATCGCTGGTTGTATCTCCCAATGCGGTTAATATTGTACCCGGTCATGTGGCGCTCACGGTAGATTTGCGGGATTTATCCAAAACCTGCCTTGATACAATGCTCGAACAACTCGAAAGCCGACTAAGCGCGATCGCTGCCGAGACTCACACTACCCTAGAAGTAACGCCGATTCTTTGCGTAGAACCCAGCCTTGCGGCACTTCCGGTGCAAAGCGCCATTGAAACCGTCTGTCAGCAACTCGGACTCAGCTATACCCATTTACCCAGTCGCGCCGGTCATGATTCCCTAGAATTAGGACGAATTACCGATATGGGAATGATTTTTGTCCCCAGTCAAGCCGGGGTGAGTCACTCGGAAGCTGAGTATACTTCACCGGAACAATGCAGCCAGGGTGCTAATGTTCTATTGAATGCACTGCTCGCTTTAGATCGCGTCTATCCGGTATGACTCATCAATTAAGTTCTCCCCCAGAAACGGATTTTCTCTCCACCTTGGAAACAGCGGTAACGCCAGGAACATCCCGACCTGCGGCAAAAGCGGTTGTTTATGCTTTACTACAAGCAGAGAAAGCCGCTAAACAGCAGCATCTCAGCTATCCTGCAAACAGTTTGCTAGGAGACTGGCGGCTGTATTTCACCACGTCAGGCGCAGCTAACCTTAAGCAAGGGATAGCCGTGGGAAAAGGTGGGTTTTATGTCCCGAAATGGGTTGGCGCACAAATTTCCTTTCATCCGGTTGCTGAAACTCAGCCGCATGAGTTAGAAATTGCCAACCAGGTTAAAGTCGGTTTAGGCTTATTGCGCTTAGTTGGACAAGCGCGCTATCTAGAACAGAAAAATCTCTTAGCGTTTGATTTTACTCAAATTCAGGTCAAGATTTTAGGTAAAATTCTCTACCAAGGTCAATTTTCCAGTCGCCGCAATTCAACCCAACCTTTTGCAGAACGTTCAATTTCTCAACTTCCTTTCTTTACCTTCTTTTGGATAACCGAAAATAGCATTGCTGCGCGGGGTAGAGGGGGAGGATTAGCGATTTGGGTACGAGCTTCTGAATCAGCCAACTAAGTTTTAGGCTTTTGTTCGGGTGTTGATAAATCATCCCGAACAAATTGAGAGTCGATAAAGTTTTCGATAGTTGGAATGCTTCCTAAAATTCCTTTTTGAATGGAAAAATCAATGTAAACTTGCATAATTGAATACAAAGAATCGTCTGAAGTATTAAAGTTTAATAACTGTTGATTGGCTGATAAATTGGCTAATTCTATACCTTCAGTTGAAACCTCTTCTAGAGAAAGATTAAGGCGGCGAGCAATAATTTCTCGACATTCTTCTGGATGTTTTTGCCAATAGTCTTGAGCCTGAAACCAAGCGCGGATAAAAGCTTGGATATCTTGAGGGCGATCGCGAATGACTGAATTGCGAAAAGCAATCACACCGGGCATTAATCCCGGCATATCCTTAGTAGACAAAAGCACCTGATGACCAAGATTTAGACCTTCAGAGATGTAGGGCTGCCACGTTACACCCGCATCAATCTTGCCAGTTGTAATATAACTGTTAATATCGCCCCCATCAGCATTCACAAAAATCACATCATCAGAACTCAAGTTATACTTTCCTAAGACTTCAACAACCAATAATTCTCCAAAGTCTCCCAGTAAGACGCCAATTCGTTTCCCTTTGAGATCGGCGACTTCCTTAATTTTAGAATTGACGAGTAACGCATCTGCACCCGCCGATCGATCGGAGACTAACACAATTTTGAAATCGTCATTATGTCCCACAAGGCTCATAACACCGCCTAGGGTGGTTGTAAATCCTTGATAATTACCCGTTCCAATATTAGATAAAATCGTGCTATAACTTTCTGAAAAGATTAACTCAACATTGACGCCTTGTTTGGCAAAAAATCCCTTTTCGTCTGCAATTTCAATCGGAAAGTAACCCGGCCATAAGTTATAGGCAAACTGTAGGGGAGGAGTTTGAGGTTGAGGGGAGACTGCAAAAAGCGTTTGACAAGCAACGATCGCAAAAGCTGCTAGGAATAAAAAGATTAGTTGGAAAGGATGGCGTTTCATCAGTTTACTAGGAGGCTAGGGTTTGATTGCAATAACAACCAGGATCTAGCATTCCCAGAACCGATCTAGAACTATCATGCCGATTGTTGCACAGGGCGCACCCAGGTTCGCGGTTTAATTAAAGCAGGAACAATGCGCGAACTTGCCATTCTTGCACCCGCCAGGTTACGCGCTACAGGGCCAAGTTGCAAAGCGGCGAGTCCTCCGGTGATAAACAGTTCGCACCCCGGCCAGCGCAGGCTTTCATCTAAAATGGGTAAGCCTTGAACGATGTCAGTTGGGTAAGTTTTCTGGATGTCAGCGAGTAGGGGGAGGGTGTTGGCGTTAAAGCTGCTACCCGTGGCTAACCAAAGGCGATCGCATCCTAGCATCTGCCCATTATCGCACTGTACCTGCCAGCCTTGCCCCTGCCAGATGGCGTTCTGAACTTGGCAAACTTCCGCAAGGGTTAGCGCGTCGGCGTGGGTTAAGCGGCGCAGTTGAGTGGCGATCGCAGGCGTCATCGATCCACCATTGCGGGCCTGTTGGATCGTCAAAATACGTTCTTCCCAACTCAACTCAGCTTCAAAGCTTTTAAGATATTTCGGCCCCAACCAACCCGGATCGGCGTCAAATAGCTTTTCTTGTAGGGAACGACGCAGCATTAGGGTAACATTTGCGCCTTTACGAATGGCACCTACCGCTAAATGTCCGCTGGTTAAGCCTCCACCAATAATGAGAATTTTTTCCCCGGCTAAATGCAGATGGCGCAAGTCTACCTGGCTGGAATGACAGAGGCGATCGCACAGTTGTAGAGATTCCGCCCATTGAGGCAATTGTACCTCACCGTTCCCCGTCGCTAGAACAACGCGCTTGGCGATCCGGGTTTCCCCTGTGGCGAAATGAAGCTGAAACCGCCCGTCAGCTTGGGGAATGAGGCGCGTTACCTGTTCGGGAATGAGGCGTTCTTGCAGTTGGAGGCGATCGCAAATCTCCTCACAAAAGTCCTCAAATAGCTGAGTTCCCGGTAAGTCATAGGGGGGATGCAGTTCGTTGGGACGCTTTTCGGCAAATTTCCGCAAGGCGAAGGGGTTGGGATCGGGATGGTGTACCGCAGGCGATCGCAAATGGGGAATTTCATAGGCTGCAAATTGCCTTTTCCACTGACTCAGCCATTCCCCACTCGGATCGAATACCCACAAGCGACGGCGCAGGTTTTTCCGTTTTTGCAACAGATGGGTGACTAAGGTTAGGGCTTGCGGGCCGGCTCCAATGATGGCAAGATCGATCGTTCCTGGTAAAGCGGACAATTGCATGAGGTCAAGACAATGAGAATCATTATCATAGTATCTTAACCGCGTATGGGATTTAGCTTAGATCGAGTGGTTCCGTGGGGGCGATCGCATTCAGAATACTTGCAAATGTTCGCCCTCACCCCTAGCGACCTCCAACTCAACCTCCTCGACTGTGCGAGTGGCCCGGCTAGTTTTAACGCCGAAATGACCCAACAAGCCTACCGCGTCATTTCCTGCGACCCCATTTACCAATTCAGCGCCGCAGAAATTCACCAGCGCATCCAAGACACCTATCCCCAGATTATTCAAGGCGTAGAAGCCAACCGCGACGATTACCTCTGGCGAGGTGAAATTTGCTCTCCCGCCCAACTGGGGGAGGTGAGAATGGCAGCTATGAGCCAATTTTTAGCCGACTTCCCCCAGGGCAAAACCCAAGGTCGCTATATTGCGGCAGAATTACCGAATTTACCCTTTGGCGATCGCGCCTTCGATCTCGCCCTCTGTTCCCACCTGCTATTTAGCTATTCCGCCCAGTTATCCGCCGCCTTCCATCTCGAAGCGGTACGGGAACTCTGTCGCATCGCCCAACAGGTGCGGATCTTTCCTTTAGTCACCCTTTCCGGCGAACCTTCCCCCCACCTCGCCCCCATCTTGTCTCACCTAGAACAACAGGGCTATCAATGCCAGATTTTACCCGTAGACTATGAATTTCAGCGCGGGGGAAACCAATGCTTGCACATTATCGCACCCAGGAGATAACTCAGCATGGAGATTCAACGCACCTTTTCGGGTACTGCTTGGGAAACCAAAGCCGGATACTGTCGCGCCTTGCGAGTCGGATCGCAAATCTACGTATCGGGAACCGCTCCTATTACTGAACAGGGTAACGTTTACGCCCCAGGCGATGCCTATGCCCAAACTCAGTTTTGTATTGCCAAAATTCAGAAAGCCTTGCAAAGCTTAGGGGCAGACTTACCGAACGTGGTTCGCATTCGCCTATTTGTCACCGATATTAACCGGACTGAAGACTATATCAAAGCGACCCAAGAAGCATTCGGCGAACATCCGCCCACCAATACCCTCGTTGGCATTAACGCCCTCGTCGATCCTCAGATGTTGGTTGAAATTGAAGTCGATGCCATCTGCCTAGAATAACCTGTTGAAGGTTAAAACCGATCTCAAGAGCGAATCTCGTTTGAGGATAAAGAGCGATCGCGGGGATGAATAGGCAATTGAGCCGCCATCAACTGTTGGGAGTAGGGATGCTGAAGTTGGGACAATTGCTTGGCATCGTCTAAGATTTCCACAATTTCCCCCTGATACATCACAGCCAGCCGATCCGCCAGAAAGGAGACTGCCGCTAAATCGTGGGAAATCAACAAATAAGCGATCTCAAACTGTTGCTTGAGGTCTGCCAGCAGATGTAGAATCTGGGCTTGAATCGTCATATCTAGGCTGGCAACGGGTTCATCCAAAACAATGAGTTTGGGATTTAAGGCGATCGCTCTAGCAATCGTAATGCGCTGCAATTGCCCCCCACTAAATTGATGAGGATATCGATCGGCATCTGTGGCACGGAGTCCAACAATTTCTAACAGATGCTCCACTTTTTTTGTCGTTTCTGAAACCGAGAGTTTGAGGTAGTTTTGGATGGGTTCAGCCACAATTTCACGAATCGTTAAGCGAGGATTCACCGCACTTACACTATCCTGAAACACGACTTGCAGATCGCGACGCATCGCCCATAATCGCCCTCGGTTTGACGGGTTCAGATTCTGACCTTGAAACCAGATTTCGCCTCGATCTGGACGTTCCAGCCCTAACACCATCCGCCCCAACGTGCTTTTACCCGCCCCACTTTCCCCAACAATTCCCAGACAGCAACCCGGTTCAACCTGGAGGGAAACATTCTGTAACGCCTTCACGATATGTTTGTGTCCCCTCCAGCCCTGCCTAACTTCATAGGTTTTGGACACATTCTGAATGGATAACACCGCCAAAGCTCACCTCCTAACGACTAACCGCGAAGCCAGTAGCGATCGCGTGTAAGGATGCTGAGGACGATCGAATAACTCCTCAACGGGTGCGTATTCCACAAACTGACCTTGATACATCACAGCCACCTCATCAGCAAGTTGAGCAATCACACCGAGATCGTGAGTCACTAGCAAAATAGCAGAATCATACTGCCGCCTTAAATCGGCCAGCAAATTCAAGATTTGCATTTGGGTAATCACATCTAAAGCCGTCGTGGGTTCATCTGCAATTAAAACACTGGGATGGAGCGAAAGCGCGATCGCAATCATGACTCGCTGCAACATACCACCGCTTAACTGAAAGGGAAATTGCCGACAAATTTGCTGAGGATAAGACAAGCCAACAGCACTCAGATGCTCAAGGGCAATCGCGTGGGCTTCGGATCTTGATAAGGGATAGTGCGATCGCAGCGTTTCAGTAAACTGTCGTCCAATCGTCAGAATCGGATTAAAAAAGCTAGAGGGATTTTGTAACACGACCCCAATCTGCTGTCCTCGAATCTGGCGCATAGCGGTTCGCGGCAGGTTCGTGAGTTCTTGTTGCCCTAGATGAATCGTGCCGCCCGCAATTTGTCCCTCTCGTCCAAGCAGCCCTAAAATGGCTGAACAAGTGGCGCTTTTACCAGAGCCACTCTCGCCAATAATCCCCAAAACCTTGCCCGCTTGCAATTGAAAACTGACTCCCCGCACCGCCGATATCCGTTCGGTTCCCCGCTGAAACTCTACCTGCAAATCAGTTACGCTCAAGACTGGATCAACCATTGGGGAGAGGGGCTTTAGCATTGGCACCCACGCGATCGCGTTCGTTTAATCGTTTTAACCAAGCGGGGATCGAGAGCATCCCGCAGCGCATCCCCCAGCAAATTAAAAGACAGCGCCACCAGAAAAATCATCATACCAGGGTAGAACATTAGTCCTGGCTCCCGGCGGAAAAACTCGCGCCCATCGTTGAGCATGGTTCCCCATTCGGGTGCAGGAGGCTGAATCCCTAACCCCAAAAACGAAAGAGTCGAAATATGCAAGATGGTCGATCCCATATCCAGCGAGGCTAGAACCGCAATTTCAGCAATGGTATAGGGTAACAGATGTTTCATCATTAACTGAAAACCGCTCGTACCAGAGACAACCGCCGCTTTGATGAAATTTTCTTCCTTCAATCTCAACACTTTAGAGCGCACAATTCTGGCATACCAAGCCCAGTGGGAAGCACCCAACGCCATCACAATGTTAACCCGACTAGCTCCCATCACCCCAACGATCGCCAATGCCAGGATGAGGTTAGGAAACGATAAAAACACATCGCAGACCCGCATGAGGAAGCTATCCACTCTCCCCCCTCCATAGCCAGCAATCATCCCAACAATTAGACCGATCGTAGTCGTGAGGGCTGTGACGGTAAGAGCAATTGACAAGGAAATTCGCGCTCCATAGATCAGCCGAGACAGGATACATCGCCCCAGATGATCGGTTCCTAAAGGAAACGTTGCACTTCCTGATTGCAGCCGTCGGGTTAATTCCACTTCTAATGGATCGTGAGGGGCAATATCAGGCGCGAAAATTGCAATCAGGGCCAGTCCCAGAATGATTCCAATCGCAATCCACGCCATTTTATTCTTGAGTAGTCGCGGGAGTAATGACATGATAATGACCGATTATGAATCCTCAACCTTTCCTAACCGAATCCTTGGATCGAGATAACTGTAAGTCAAATCCACAATCAAATTGGTAATCACAAAGAAGACGGCCGCTAAACACACATAGGCTTGAATGACCGGATAGTCTCGATTGAGAATCGATTGCACCGCAAATCGTCCAATTCCCGGTAAAGCAAAAACGTTCTCAACCACTACGGCTCCTGATAGTAGATGAGCAATGCTCATGCCAAATAAAGTGACGATCGGCAATAGCGCGTTTTTGAGGACATGGCGACTCACGATTAGGCGTTCCCTCAAGCCTCTAGCGCGGGCATAAAGCACATAATTTTGGCTCAGGCTATCTAACATACTGTTTCGCAATAATCGCGCATAAACCGCCGCTGGTCTCCAGGCGAGCGTGACAGCAGGCAGTACCAAATGCATCAGACTCCCCCGACCCATGACCGGAAACCAGCCTAACTGAAAGCCGAAGCCATACATCAACAAAAAACCAAGCCAAAAGTTGGGCAAAGCCGATCCGACATAGGCAAACAGACGGCTGGCATAATCAAACACGCTATCTCGATAGAGTGCCGCTAAAATCCCGCAGGGGATGCTAATCAGCCAAATTAAAACGGTGGTGCTGAGGGTCAGTTCCAACGTGGTTGGCAAGTAATGCAAAATTTCGTGCAGAACGGGTTGTCTGGTGACAAAGGAGATGCCAAAGTCAAGCCGAAGGACGTGCCACAGCCAATCGAGATATTGGATGGGTAGAGGTCGATTGAGTCCCAATTGCTCGCGCATGGCAGCGATCGCTTCTGGCGTGATGGGTACCTCTGTAATCCGTAGCACGACAACTGCTGGATCGCTGGGCATTAACTGCACCAAGAGAAATGTCACCAGCGAAATTCCCAACAGGACTGGGATCAGTTGCAGTAACCGACGGACGGCGTACCATTGAGTCCACTGAGTTAACGGCTCAAGAAGCCTGAACCCTAAAAAGCGATCGCGCATGGTCATGAAAATTCGATTTATGCTTGAGCTAGCGGTTTGATTTAGGGGTCTTGGTTAACTGCTTGAACGGAATTTGATTGGCCTGGGAAGCAAATTCAAAGCCGTTAATCGTTTCGCGGAATACTGCAAGATTGGTGGAGTAGGAAATGGGGAGATAGACCGCCTGCTCGTGTAAGGTGGTGAGCAGGTCGCGGTACAACTGCTGGCGGGTGGTTTCATCTGTGGAGATCAGCACCAGAGCAATTTTCCGATCGATCTCTGCCTTCATCGGCAATCCAGACTGCGCTTCATAGTCCGCGTGGGAAGGCTTCCGCATGGATGACACCATCGCGTGAGGTTCATAGGGCGGCCCCCAGGTGTCGTTAAAAATCAGGTGAAATTCACCATTACTCTGGCGCTCAAGCCATGATTGCTGTTCTTCGCCAAGCAACCGTAGATCGATGCCTACTCGTCTCAAATCTGCCTGTAGTGCTTCTGCGATCGCCTTATCAATATTATTGAGCGCATTAAAAGATAGCTCTAGAACAAGGGGCTGTCCATTCTTTTGACGAATTGCACCGCCTGCGGGTAACGTCCACCCGGCTTCCTCTAAAAGGGCATTGGCTTGTTCTACATTGTAGTTATATGGCTCTAGTCCAATGTTGGCATAGGGAACCTCATCGGAAAAGTAAGTATCGGCGCGTCGCTCAGTGTTATAGAAAATGGCTTCAATCACGGCATCTTTGTTGAAGCTATGTTGAATCGCCCGACGCACGGCTAATTCTTGGGTTGGACCTCGACCGGAATGAATCGCGATCGCTCTGGTACTCAACGGTTGTGAGATTTCCGCCTGGAAACGCCCAGATTGCTGCAACTGTTGAAAAGCGTCCAGGCTAATCACACCATTGCCATAGATTAAATCTAGTTCTCCGCTTTCAAAGGCAATAACCCGCGTTTCTCCGTCAGGAATGATCCGCACGATGACCTGTTCGAGATCGGGCCGTTCGCCCCAGTAATTTTCATTGCGTCGAAACACCGCAACATCATCTTTACGATATTCTGCCAACACCCACGGCCCTGTGCCAATCGGTTGCTTGATGCCATCCGCCGTGGTACCCGAATCGGGGAAAGCCGCAGGCGAGAGGAACCGCACCGGACGAATTAACGCCAACTCCTGGAGAGCCGGATAGTAGGGATTTTTGAGATACAACCTCAGCGTATAGTCCCCTTCGGCTTCGACGCGATCGATCTGCTGGATCAGTTCTAACCACTCATGCGCCCCAGTGTTGGCTAGGACTTGATCGAAGTTGAGCTTGGCAGCTTCAGCATTAAAGGGTTCTCCATCTGAAAACTGTACCCCTTGCCGCAATTGAAAGGTGATGAGTCTGCCATCTGGTGACACCTCCCAACTTTCAGCTAAAGCAGGCAGAATTTCCCCCCCTCGCCCATAGCTCACCAATGGCTCAAAAATCATATCTTGAGCAAACATTTGGCTAGGGCCATACAGATGAGGATTGAGGGGGCCAACATCCTGCGACCAGGAAAAAACTAGATCCGCTTGTCGATTAGAGGATGCCTGCGGACGCGCGCAACCGGGCAACACCACTAAGGCTCCGATGGCAAGCGGTAATAAAACCTTTCCTAAAAAGCTCATATCCTCACGTGATTAATGGAAGGGATAGCTAATATCAAATCGCCAATGGGAATGATTCTTACGCACTCTAACCAGGGAAAACCAAAGTTTTATATTTACTTAATAATTTTCTTGCAATCTAACTTCATTAACGCCGATTGTTCAGCAAATATCCCCCCACGGGGCATTCCGATCGGAAACTTAAAATGATAGGCTTTAATGTCTGAATCGCTGCAAAATTGCTAGATTTCCAAAACCTCTATTACGAAATGAACGATCGGGCGTGCGCCAACAGTGAGATTAAATAATGACCAGTAAAATTGTTGAGACTTGGCTAACCAATTCCCAAGAAGAGAATTCCATGTTTGACGATCATTATCCCTTGTGGCAAGTGATGATCGATCGCATATCCGAAAAAAGCCTAGAAGGGAAGACAGTGCTTGATGTGGGCTGCAATCAAGGTGGATTTTTGCGGGTTTTATATCAGCAAAAACCCTTTCAGAAAGGCATTGGGGTTGATGTGGCTAGACAGGCCATTGAAATTGCCAATAATAATAAGAAAGATCTGCCGATTCATTATGAAGCGCGTAATGATTTAGAACCCTTTAAATCAGAAATTCAGGTTGCATTTAGTCACGAAGTTTTGTATTTAGTTCAAGACTTGAAACGCCATGCTCAAGAAATGTTTGATTGCCTTCAATCGCAAGGGGTTTACTATGCTGCATTAGGTTGTCATTCAGATAATCCGCTATGGTCAAACTGGAAAAAAGTGATTGAGGCAGAGTCGAATCTTGAAGTGCAAAACTACAGCCTCAACTTCATTGCTGATACCTTCCGGCAAGCTGGATTTTTGGTTTTTGCCCAAAAATTTATGCTCAATGACTTTATGCTGATGAAGGAAAGCAGCACCTATTTTCCCAATGTTATGGATTCTCTGAATTACTATTGGGATTACAAGATCCTATGGAAGTTTGTTAAACCGTAGGGCGGTGACGAGACTTCTGTAAGTGGCAGAACAGAAAGTTTGCTAAGGTTTGTGTTGGGCGAGGCTAGCTTTGGTTTTTTGCCACAGTTGCTCTAATTCCCCTAGCGTATAATCGGCTAGCGGCTTATCAGCGAAGGTTTCGAGAACTTGCAAGCGGCGCAAAAAGCGATAATTGGTTTCTTGTAAGGCATCGGCAGGATCGAGATCGTACCAGCGGGCAATGTTGACGAGGGTGAAGAGAAGATCGCCCAATTCCGAGGCTTGTTCGATGGGGGTTTCGGCTTCTAAGGCGTGTTTGAATTCGGCGAGTTCTTCGTCAAATTTGTCCCAAACCCCTTCAACGCTATCCCACTCAAACCCGGCGGATGCGGCTTTAGTAGAGATTTTCATCGCAGCAGTCATCGGGGGGAGGGTACGGGCGTAACGTTGGAGTTTTTGGGAAAGGGGGGTGTTGGTTTCACCTTTTTCGGCGGCTTTGATCTGTTCCCAGTTTTGATGCACTTCGGCGATGGTATTGGCTTCCACATCGCTAAACACATGGGGATGGCGGCGAATCAGTTTTTCGCTAATGCCTTGGGCAACTTCGGCGAGGGTAAAGTCTCCGGCTTCGCTGGCAATTTGGGCTTGCAGGACTATTTGTAATAATAGATCGCCAAGTTCTTCGCAGATGTGGGCGCGATCGCCATTTTTAATCGCGTCTACAACTTCGTAGGCTTCCTCAAGAACATAGGGCGTCAGGGTTTGGGGCGTTTGGGCAAGATCCCAAGGACATCCCCCTTGGGGCGATCGCAACTTGGCGACAACTTCAATCAGTTCTTGCAAGGCGGCTAGGGTAGAATCGCTCTCAGCAGTAGACATTGGGGTTTTGGGTAATTATTCTAACGTTTTTTGGGCGATCGCGCTTTGGAGGGGGCAGCTTTACGCGCAGTGGAGGTTCGCCGTTTGGGGGTTTTGCGCTTTAAGCCTTGGATGCCATAGCGTTTATAGCGTTTGTAGGCACTACCAGCGCGATCGCACAGGATATGCGTAGCTGCCCCTAATTCTAGACCAATGAACCCGGCTAACCATTCCCAACGATAGCGTAAGAGCGATCGCTGCATCCCTTCTCCAAACGCCTGCCAACTCCAAGGTGTATCGCGAAACAGTTGCACCACCCCTAAAATTAAGATGCTGGCAAGTGCGATCCACAAGCCCAGGTAAAACACCCGCAGCAGCGTTCCAATCACCAAGCCATGAGACAATACAGACCGATGGGTTAACATCTTTTGGTAGGGAATCCACAGCCAGCGCAGCCACCCCCACCGCTTATAAGGGCGAGATTGCAAGTCTAAGTCAGGGCTGAGGAGTAAACCGCTAAATAAATAACCGCCAGCCACCAGTAAAGTTAATTCGCCGTTGCGCGTTAAGCTAAAAGCCGCCCCAGTAATCAAGGGCAGACTCCACAAGGTAACGCGATCGTGAGTGGCACCAGAAGGCATGAAAAAAATTAAGCACTTTTTTCAAATTATGGACTAATTCCAGAAAATATCTGCTACAATAAATTTTCGTGACCGAAACGAGGGCGATTAGCTCAGAGGTAGAGCGCCTGCCTTACAAGCAGGATGTCACTGGTTCGACCCCAGTATCGCCCATAAAAAATCAATACTTTCAGGCTCATCTACGCCGGAAAAAAGGCGATCGGGTAGAAAATTGGGTAGAAACAATTTTTAGGATTGCAATTGGCTCAGATGATGGAGGATTGCGATCGCGCTTCTTTGGGAATCATCGGGGTTGGTCCGAAATCCCGCCCAGAGTTTAAACTCCGGGCTAATAGCGAAAGTCCATTAAAATGGACTCCCGGCCTGAAGCAGTCGGTTTTAACCGACTTTAGCTATGAGACGGGGGTTTCAACCCCTGGCGGGATAACAACGAAGCCATTCAATCCATAATTCCGGGTAAATTTAGCTGAATAGCTTCCGCGTCTTGCTGCTTTGCTTCGGCTTGTGCCTGTTGCGCGCCAATCTGTTCTAATAAGACGGATGTAGGCTCATCATTGGAGTCTTGAGGAGTCAGTTCACCCCGAAAGGCACGATGCAGCAGGGTTTGAAATAAATGCTCTGCTTGGCGTTCCGCTTCCCGTTGTTGGGTGCGGAGGCGTTCAAATTTCTGGACGATTTGGGCAAATTTTTCTTGGAGGGGGAGAGGTGGCAAGATAATTTTGAACTCCCGGATTTCACCTAAGTTGACCGTAGGCTGTGCAGCACCACGGGCTGCTTTTTTAGCTTGAGAATAAACGAAATTGCTATTCATCTGAGTAGCTAAAAAAGTGGAATTAATCTTTTGATGGTCTGGTTTTAAATGTGCAATGTGTCTTTGAAAAACAAATTTAATATCTGTTAATACTTGGACTGCTACCCCAAAGGACACACCAACAGAACTGTAAATTATATCTTTTTTTTCTACTTTAGTGTGGCGTGTTAGCTCTTTGTAGGTTGCTTCTGAAACATAACGAATATTAGAAAAATCTATTTCGCCTTTGGCAATATTTTGAACAAAAATGAATGGAATACCACTTGCTGTAAAAGTTGGAGGTTGATGAGTACCGTCTGTTACCTTGATGCAAACATCACCAATCTCCACGATTTTCCAGCCTTTAGGATTGGTAACTGGGTCGCCGAACATCTCCAAAAAGACGGATTGTAGGTAGGTATCGCTGAGTTGTAGGGCGTAGCGTCGGGTGCGTCGGAGTCTGTCGGCTTTTTGTGCGATCGCGGCAATCCGCTTTTGTTCGTCTATTGGGGGTAGGCAAATCTTGAGGTTCAGTAAATCCTCTTTACGAACAGTCGCTTGATTTACCCATTGGGTGCATAGCTTTTCAAATATCCGAGCTTGCCATTGAACAATAAACCATTTTGCTAAGTAACTAGGTTCAACTTGGCTTTCATCAACGCGCAACCTTATAAAATGGTTGCTAAAAGTTACAGGTTCTTTAAACCCTCGAAAAAGAGTAGTTTTACCTACCAAGTTAGGACTGTTTGTAGCATTGAACAATAAGTCATTTACTTGGAGCTGGTAATTTTTAAGCTGTTTTGTAGAAGCAGGAACGCGGATAAAATTAGATAAATCAAGATAGCCATCTGTGGTGACATTATTCATCTGGACTTGAATGACTCCATCATCAGCTCTTGTACCTGAAGCGAAGCCTGACTGAGCATTAACAATCAAATCTTCTAGCAAAAAACTTCTTTTTTCAGTTTTTTTGCTTACGCTAGTTTCATCATTCTCTAATTTCATGATGAAGTTTGCTCCAGTAAGACCTCTAACTCTCTGACTTCTTCAGCCATCACATGCTCTAATTTCAGCAATCGCTCCATCGTCACCTGTGAAGACTCATAATAAGGCTCATCCTGCTCAATCTGACGGTAACGGCTTGCTGAAAGGTCGTATTTATTCCCCTTCACCTGTGCCTTCGTCACCCAAAACTGGCGATTCAATTGATTGATTTCCGCTTGCAGGGGTGCCATTTGCTCGTGCAGTTGTGCCAGTCGTTGTCTATCTGCTTCCAAAGCGAGGCGAGTTGGCTCATCATCTGCGGGTGCAACAGCATTCTCAAACGTCAGGCGATTGATTTCCTTGAGCAGCTTCAACCGTTCAGCCTTCATCGGCGCAATATCAGATTTTAACTCACTCAGGCGTTGTAGTCTTTGACTCCTGAAATCAGGATTAAACCGATTCTGCCAACAGGTGAGAATATCCGGGATATCATTCTCCGCCACAGGTTGCCGCTTATCATCCAGCGAAAACCCATCGCGTTCCATGTCATAGAACCAAATCTTATCCGTCGTACCGCCACGAGTAAACAGCAGCACCGCCGTCGAAACCCCCGCATACGGTTTAAACACCCCAGACGGCATCGACACCACCCCATCCAGGCGATGAGTTTCAATAATCTTCTTGCGAATCTCCTGATGTTGCTTGCTCGAACCAAACAGCACCCCATCCGGCACAATTACCCCACAGCGTCCCCCCATATCCAACACCCGCTCAATCAGGTGCAAAAATAGCAGTTCTGTCTTCTTGCACTTGGTTGGCAGGGTGGGGTTAATATCCGACTCATCCATCTTCCCCTTAAACGGGGGATTCATCAGCACCACATCCAAGCTTTTCTCATCCTTGAACGCCTTAGACAGCGTATCCATGTAGAAAAAGCGGGGGTGCTTTATCCCGTGCAGCATCAGGTTCATCGAACCAATCCGCAACATCGTCATTCCGGCATCATTGTCATAGGCAGTAAACGCCTCGGTTTGTAAAAACTCCCGTTCTTCGTCACTGAGTAAATCCCCAATTAACTGCGGTTTCCCCTGCTCATCCGGTTCGCTGTGCTGTTCTAGGATGTACTCGTAGGCATTCACCAAAAACCCACAAGTCCCCGCCGCCAAGTCCCCAATTCGTTCCTTCGGTTTGGGGTCAACCATCCGCACCATCATCCGGATAATATGGCGAGGCGTGCGAAACTGTCCGTTACGTCCTGCGGTGTTGAGTTTACTCAGCAGGTACTCGTACAAGTCCCCCTGAACATCCTGATTCTGTTCCGAGATTTTCAGCGCATCAATCAGGTTACAGACTTCTATCAGCGTCCCCGGTTTGCTGACTTTAAACTCAGCATTCTGCATATACCGCTCAAAAGAACTCCCTTGAGTTCCCGCCGTCCGCAACCAAGGAAAGACTTCCTCTCGAACGTGCTTGAGTGCCTTATCTGCCTTAAAGTTAATCCAGTGCGACCAGCGCAATTCTGGTTTAATTTGCGGTTCAAAGGGTTGATTGCGGCGTTTCGTCTGTTTCTCCCGCTGGTTCTCGGCATCATCGAGGCGTTTGAGAAACAGCAGGTAAGAGAATTGTTCGATGGAGTCCATCGGGTTGGAGAGTCCCGACGACCACAATCTATCCCAAATTTGGTCTACTTTTGAGCGGAGTTCGGGGTCAGTTAGCATGTATAAAGATTTATCTCAGATTATAGACTTGCCCGGAAATCAATTTCACAGGCTTTTAGCTCAATTTTCGGTAAGCTCGAAAACCCGCCCGGAGTTCAAACTCCGGGCTAATAGCTGAAGTCGGTTAAAACCGACTAGAATTTTTGCTACCTAGAGTTTTCAGTCCTCTTAAGAGGACTTTAGCTACTCGCTGTGGGGTTTAAACCGAATAGCGGATAAATGCTTGGATCGGAATCATGCACGTAAGGGAGGGTCATCTAAATCAGTGATATATTCTAACGATGCGATCGCTGTTCCCTGTGAATGATGAATTTTTTGATTATTGGCATAATTCACGGCTTGTTCTAGCTGCTTGCTACCCAGAGAGAATACACCGTATCCTTCTTGCCAACCAAACTTATTATCGTCAGCAGATAAAGGGTTATTCAGATGATGGGCGCTACTTCCCTTTAAAGTTTTAACAAACTCAGCAATTGATAACTTGGGAGGAATAGAAACAACCAGATGAATATGATCTTCTACACCCCCACAAGCATGAACAATACACCCCAGATAGTCAGCCTTGCCCATTAGATAATGATAAAGTTTAGCCTCTCTATCAGAATCAATCAAAGGTTGACGCTCTTTCGTTGCCCAAACCAAATGATAATACAACCGCCAGAGAGCCATAAATCTAATTCTATTTAACCCGTCGCTTTCAATTTCTTCAGTCGGTTTTAACCGACTTTAGCTATTAGCCAGGGAATTAATTCCCTGGCGGACTAAGCCGCAAACTGCCCCGTAAACTCAATTAACTCATCCACTTCCTCCTCTGTAAACCATCGCTCTACCGCATCCTCCCCAAACCTGTCCAACGGTTCCTCATACAAATCTGCCACCTCCAACCGCCGATTCTTCAAAAACACATTCTGCACCGCCCGTAAAAACCGAATCTGATTCGCATTAAACTGGCGCTGGGCAATAAACTCCTCAAAATTCCGCCTCACCACCTCCTGATAATCCGGCAATGCCTCAATCTCCATCAACTCCCGCAAAAACGCCAGCAAACTATTTACCTTCAAATTAAACGCCTTGCGAATATTCGACTCCGACAACTGCACGTTCCCCCCACCCAATTCTTGCCGCAGCGTCCTCTCCAACGCCACCAGTTGCAAGTCCGTCACCGCTTCCCCATTCCGAATTGCTGCAATCGTCGGGTGATTCTCCACAATCTCCAACACCTTCCCCTCAACCCGTTGGCGATATTCCTCAACGTAAACTTGCTCTCCCCCCTCACCCAACGTAATATAACCACTAGTAGCAATCCGGTCTGCCAAGTCAATCTCAACAAACGAACTGGGACGCTGACGGCGATTTTTCATCTGACTCGCCAAATCCGCAATAACCCGATTCAACTGTTGGGGTGTCGCCGTCCGCAGTCGATGCGACAAGCAAAAATTCGCCGAATCCTGACGCTGGGAGTCCTCAAATACAAAATCCGGCAACCGACTCACATCCTCCGCGATGGATTCCAACGTCCCCGGTTTTGCCTCATCCGTGAGAATTTCCAGCTTCAACCGTTCCACCTTATTCGTAAACGTCGCCTCAGCCACATCCACCCCTGCCACAAACCGCAACAACGGAGCAACCTGAGTGCGGAGAAAATCAATATTACGCTGTGTCAGATACCGCCAAAACCCATCTGTCCAAGCCTCCTCAACCTGAGAATAAACCTGCTGGACGCTAAACGCATCGCGAGGAATTTGCCCAATCTGCTGCCGTAAATCTGCAATAACCTGCTGACAAGCTGCCGATTGCTGGTCATTCAGATAATGCTCCAGCAGCTTCAACCGCGTGTTAAAAATCTTCACCGTAACGGGCAGATTTTGAGTAACCGTCTCCTCGCTGGGTTCCTTCTCAAAGTCATTCTCCCAGAAGTCGATAATCAGAAACTCATCCTTATGCCCATTAGGAAGCCGATGCAAATACCGACAAGCTTCATGGCTGCGCGTACCCCGTCCAATCATCTGCTGCATTTTGATTAGAGAATGGACAGGCTTCATAAACACCAGATTCACCACCTCTGGCACATCCACCCCCGTATCCAGCAAATCCACAGAAATGGCAATGCGCGGCATCTCTTCCTTCTTAAAGCGGTCAATCAAATCATCGGTGCGTTCCATCTCGGAGGTAATCACCTGCACCATGTCGGGATACTGAGGATACATTTCCTCAAAGAGGCTTGCCAACCGTAAGGCGTGGTTTTGACTCACAGCAAATACAATCGTCTTACCCGGATACTGCCCCGATTCATCCTTATGGCAAACCTCCATAATCTCTTCCCACTGTCGCCGCAAGGTATCCTTATTGCTAACCGTGCGCTCTAATTCCGTCCCCTCGTAATCAATCTCATCGGGGTCTAACCCTTGCTCAATCAACGTATTGCGGTCTTCTTCGGTCAGGTTTGCCCCCCGAATCCCCTCCCGTTGAAACCGAGTCCGTGCTTGATAAAGGCTGTAATCGACCAGATAGCCCTCATTCACCGCATCTCGATAGGGATAATTAAACGTCGGAATCCCATCAGAACAGCGAAAAACCTGGAACGTATTGCGCTCAATAAAATCAGCAGGCGTTGCCGTTAGTCCAATAATCCGCGCATCGAAATACTCCACCACCTCCCGAAACTGGTTGTAAATCGAGCGATGAGACTCATCAAAAATCACCAGGTCAAAGAAGCCAGGGGTAAACTTTTTGTAACACTTAATCAGCGTTTGCAGCGTCCCGACATACAACCGCTTGCTGTAATCAACGTTGTAGGTACGGATGCGATCGCGTGGCTCGTTCGGCAGATAAACCTTAAAATTATCGTCTAGCGCCTGCCTCACCAATGCATCCCTGTCCGCGACAAACAGCACCGTCCGCGCTTGATTCGCTCTCAGGAATACTTCAATCAGCGCCATAATCGTGCGAGTTTTCCCCGTCCCCGTCGCCATCACCACCAGCGCCCGTCGATGCCCTTCATCAAACCGTTCGCTAACCCGCCCAATTGCTTCTTGTTGGTAAGTGCGGTTTGCGATCGCAAGATTAACGCTCAACTGTTGCAACGGGATTTTATTCTGGCGGATGTAGAGTAAATTCTGTAAATCTCTCAGGGAGAAAAACCCTGCCACCTGCCGCTTAACTTCATTCCCTACATCCCAGAAAAACGTCTTATCCCCATTGCTCATAAAGGCGAAGGGACGAAAACTCTGGTGCTTCTCAATCCCAGTTACATAATCCCTAACCTGCTGTTGGGCTACCCTAGGGTCGCGGCTTTGTCGCTTGGCTTCTACAACAGCAATTACTTCCCCATTGGGCTGATAAAGACAGTAATCTGTCACCCCATTCCAAGGTTCGGCATTGTACCCATCCACTGGGATTTCAATTCCCACCTGGTTGCTATCCTCTAGAGTCCATCCTGCTTGTACCAAAGCCCGATCGATTAGTTCTTTTCGAGTATTCGCTTCGTTATAAGACATCCAAGCTGATTGAAAAATGCAATAAGGCGAATATAACCTTCCGCTTAGGGGTTTAGGAAAAGCGATCGCAAAAAGAATCTTGATAGAGTTGACAAGGGATTGAACGACCCCATGTTTTTAACCTAAATGCCAACTGCGATCGCCCCCTCAACCCCTTACTGCTCGTCGCGGTCTTGAACGCCCCTGACAATGCGGGAGAGTTCGCTCTTTTCATCCACTGCAATTCGGGAAGGCGAACCGCTAATAATGCGTTCGTAGTTGCGGAAGGAGTCGCGAATTTCTGCGCCATTTTCGCTAATGGTGTATTCGCGAATGCCCTTATCGTGCCACGAACCGCGCATCTTAAAGACGTTGATCGCCCGCGACATTTCGCCCCGAATTTCCACATACTGCAACATCAAAATCGTATCGGTAATCGTTGAGATGTGCGAGTCTGTGATGGAATGGGAACCCATAAACTGATCGGTGGTATTGGTAAAGAACCCCGTAATTTCCTCTTGTTTGGCGTAACCTGTCACCCCAATCACAAACTGGCGGAATGCGTTATTACTGACGCCTCTGGCCAATGCAGATAGAGAGTCAATCGCAATTCGGGATGGCTTAAACTCGTTAATTTCTGATTTAATAATCTGGAGGTGATCCTCAAGTCCTGCGGATTCTGGGTAGGCGCAAAGGATCTTAAGCAATCCTTGACTTTCTAGATCCTCAAAGTCAATCCCCCAGGAGTAAGCATTGCGGAACAGTTGGGCGCGAGATTCCTCGTAGGCGAACAAGATAGTGCGATCGCCACTTTGACACCCATCTTGCAAAAACTTGCTGACCAACAGCGTTTTCCCCGTTCCGGTTGCGCCGGTCGCCAAAATAATCGAATCTTTAAAGAAGCCACCCCCGCACATTTCATCAAGGGTTTTCACGCCAGACGACACCCGCACATTGGACGAACGTTGAGTCAGTCGCATTGCGCCCAAGGGGAAGATATTAATCCCTTCGTTGGTAATCGTAAAGGGATATTCCCCTTTCATGTGGGTCGTCCCCCGGAGTTTGAGAATCTCAATGGTTCGCCGTCGCCGTTCCCCTTCTAGGACGTTGCGAACGATCACCACGTTATCGGAGACAAACTCTTCTACCCCAAACCGCGCCACCGGGCCGTACTCCGCCTCCCGTTCCGTCGTCATAATGGTGGTCACGCCCACTTGTTTGAGACGGGCCACCAAGCGGAAAATCTCGCGACGCACCACTGAAACGGCGTCGTATTGTTGAAATACGGCCGTTACTGAGTCTACTGAGACGCGTCTGGCTTTATACTTGCGAATGGCATACTGCAAGCGCTCAATCAAGGCCGACAGGTCAAAGCTACCGACAATATCCTGACCTTCGGGATCGGGAGACGCATCGAGAATAAACAGCTTACCTTGATTGACTAAACGCTGAAGATCCCAACCAAAACTATAGGCATTTTTAATAATATCCGTGGGAGACTCTTCAAAGGTCACGAAAACCCCAGGTTCATCGAACTGGGTAATGCCATTGTAGAGAAACTGTACGGCTAACAGGGTTTTACCCGTTCCAGAGGTCCCGCTGACTAAGGTACTGCGTCCAACCGGAAGTCCGCCATGACTGATATCGTCAAATCCCTCAATCATGGTACGGATTTTCTTGACGCCTGTCGGGACGACTTCTTCTATCTGTTCAGTTTGATTAAATTTATCCATAGCGCTGTCGTCTGAAAAATCAGAATCTAAAGGGAATCTTTAATTGAAGTCACTTTGCTAATTTTGCAGCAAAATGTACCTGAAGTCGCACCCGTTGCTTAGATATTGGCTCAGTCTCGCTCCTCTTCTTCGCGGAGTTCATCGTACAGGAGATCGAGTCCGATCAATACCTTCTCCCGATCGGATAGGTCGCCAATAATTTTACGGACGGGGGGCGGTAAGATTTTAGCCAAGGTTGGGGTCGCCAAAATTTTATCTTCTTCTGCGAGTTGAGGGTTTTTTAAAACATCAATCACTTTAAGCGCGTACACACCTTGAAACTCCTGTTCAAGGATATCATTGAGTGTTTTGAGGGCGCGGACTGAGTTGGGGGTATTTCCAGCTACATATAACTTAAGAATGTAAGTTTTTTTGAGCGGACTCATAAATTATATTCCTTGTTGAATCGTCCGGTGTTATTTCTGATAGAAATGATTCACAAATGTTTGACCTTAAGACTCTCTAGGAATCGAGCGTCGATACATTTCACACAAGTGAGCTATTATATCAATTAAAGTCAAGCGATAGTCAAGTAAAATTTCTTCCGAACGCCCTTCTAGCTTGAGTTGCTTAGAGAAATCATCCATCAGTTCCATGTGAATTTCGACAATCTGCGAAACAGAGATATCTGTGAAAAATGCCGTATTCACAAACTCATCAATTTTTTGATTTAAGTTTCCTGTATCCGCAAAGTAGCTTAAAACTATCTCGCGATAATCTTGTTTTAAGCTTTTTAACAACTCTTGCTTTTGGTCTGCGGGCAAGTGGCGGAGGAAATTTTTGGGGTCTCGTTTGTAATACACGCCTAAATACCCTAATCGCTCCTTGAGTTTCTCAGCTAACCGCCGTTGCTGCATTTTCAAGGAGTTTTCTGTTGTGAGTTCCTCAATGGGACTATGGGATGCAGGTTGAGCAATTAATTCTTTCGCTGTCGAGAGCTTCAGAAATGCAGTAATTGCCTGTTCGATTACTAAAGAAATGCGGTCTAACTTATCTTGGGATAATTCCACAATACTGCTATTCATTTTGTTGCTAGCAGTGTCAGATTCATTGACTTCTAAAGTTGAACGGAGTTCATAATCCTGAGAGGGGGCGGCTGAATCAGAGCGAGCATAAACGTCACTGTTGGGTGCTAGGATCACCATCGGCAGCAAGGCGGCTGAAGTCCGAAGGCGTTCTAAGAAAGCAGGCATATTTGACCTTTTTTCAACGATCAAACAATCAATATGCTGCTTTTCTTTCTCTAAGAACTGCCAAAAGTCAGGTTCGGTTCTCAGCAAAGCCAGCGAATATCGATCGCCCGTTAAACTCTGTTGAAGAGACTGAGCGAGTGCTTCCGAGGGGATCAACGTGCAGATCGAGAGAGAAGAACGCAAGGTTTTAGTCGATAAATGAACTGAACTTCAGGCTCGGGGGCGTCCTCACCAACTGAGGCGAACTCAAAGCTTTCTCAGAATAATTTACATTAATTTAAACATCTCAACATTAATTGTAGCTAATTGTAAGACTCCTTCCAAACATTCCCGGTTTTAACGCCATAATGAAAGCACTACTCCCCTCACGGTCAGCGACCGCGACTATCAGCCCCGATCGAGAAACTCGATCTAACGCTCAGGGGGACTTGTCACCCCTTTAGAAGGAGACGGGTTAATCGAGACGCTAATCACCCGATTCCTGTGCGAATTCGTAGACTGACTGTTTAAACTGAGTTGGGATGAGGATTTGCCTAGGCAATCTATTTCGAGCATCAATGAATATTATCCCTCTCAAAACCTTTATGACTCAAGTGCCGGTCTGCATTCAGAACACTCCCTTGAATGCAGCCATTGAGCGCTTTTGCGATCGCGAGAGCCAAAAGGTAGTCATTATCAACGAGCGATCGCAGCCAGTCGGTCTGCTGAACTTAGCCGATCTGCTCCCCTATCTCGGCAGTTTCTCCTCCCTTTTGTCCCAGCGACTCGAACCATCCCTTAACTTACACCAGAGTTTGTCAGAACTCAACTTTCCCCTGATTGAGCCAATTGCGACGCTTCCAGGGGAACTGAGCCTGCATCAATTTTGGTCATCTTTACAAAATCCTTCCCCCTCGCCCAGCCAACCCGACGGGACAAGAGGCGATCGCTTCTCCAAGAGCGAGTATGCTTTAGTCGATAACCAGGGAACCTACCTCGGTTTGCTCGATCGCACGCGCCTGTTAAGATATCTCGTCCAACATAACCCCCACCTACTACTCCGCAGCGCCCCTTTACCCAGAAATCTGCCCTCCGCGCCCCCCTGGGTGCCCTCCCTACCCCGCGCTTGGCAAGAACTGATAGACTGCTTGCCAATCCCCATTTTGCTAGCGAGCCATAGCGGTCAGATTCTCGCGGGTAATGCAGCTTGGCGCAACAGCGTCAAACTCTTTCCCTACCTGGATACCGCCAAAGCAGACGCGCTGAACTTTTTGGCAAAGATCCCGTCCCTCCAATATCCCTCAACCGAAACCTCGCCGGGGCGATCGCCAACCCCCTTCCAAGTCGAACAGTGGCAGTTCGTCAAAATGGCCCTCCCGGATACGCTCATGAACCTAGAGCTAAACGCCGGTTTGCAAACCCTAGCCGATGCCACCTCCACCTCTGCGGCAGAAAGCTACAAACTGCTAACCCACCTGAAAGCGACTCAACCGCTAGCAGACGCACCTTTGGGCGTAGAAACCCTACCCCCACCCCCCAAGACGCACCTGTGGCTGGTGATGGCTACTCAACTGACCACCCTGCAAAATAGCGTGCAAACATTAAGCGTCAAAAATGCCGAACTTGCCGCCCTCAACCGCCAGAAAGAGGAATTTTTAGCCGCCATCAGTCACGAACTCAAAACTCCCCTCACAGCCTTATTAGGACTCTCCAACCTGCTTTGTCGCGATCGCCAACAGCCCTTAAGCCCGCGTCAGGCTCAATACGCCCAACTGATCCATCAAAGCGGACGCCAGATGATGACAATTGTCAATGATTTGGTAGACCTCAGCCGCCTGGAAACCCGGCAAATGGAACTGTTGCCCGAACGAGTTGATATCCGAGCCGTTTGCGATCGCGCGATCCATCAACTCCAGCAATCTCTCGAATATAGCCAAGCCGAGAAGCGTTCCCTCGCCGACCAACTTGACGTTGAAATTGCCCCCAACCTTATCCCCCCATTCGCTGATGAACTGCGCCTGCGGCAGATGCTCATGAATCTGCTCACCAACGCGGTACGCCTCACCCAACCTTCCGACCGGATCGGGTTGCGGGTTGCCCCCATCGGGTCTTGGGTCGAATTCACCGTTTGGGATAGCGGTGCAGGTATCCGCCTTTCGGAACAGGTACAACTCCTCAAACGCTTTCAACGCTTAGAAAGTCCGTTCGATCCGCACCTCGCCAGCACGGGTTTAGAGTTGATTTTGTCCCAACAACTGGCCCAACTCCACGGCGGAGATTTATCCTTTATTTCCCTCGAAGATCGAGGCAGTCAATTTAGCCTGCTGCTGCCCCAACCCGCAGAGGAACAGCCCCTAGAAGATGCTGCAATCGCTAAGTTTGCACTTTTAGTTGAAATCAACCCCCAGCGCATTCAAACCCTGACTACGGCTTTACAAGAGCTAGGATATTGGTGCTTAGTCGCGCGTTCTGATGCAGAAGCGATTGAGAAAGCGCGACGCTTTCAACCCCAAGCGATCTTGCTCAATTTGACCTATGCCCAGCCGTATATTACCGCCGAACTGCTAGAACAACTTAAAAACGATCCCCAAACCTGCAATCTGCGAACTTTGATTTTAGGTCAAGTCACAGAGCCGTTGATGCTAACCTTAGTTGATGATTTTTTGAGTTTTCCGATTGAGCATCAAGCTTTGGTGCAAAAACTGCGACCTTCTCTTCCAACCCCTCCTATGCTCTCGCCTCAAAAATCCTCGCCGCACCTCACCATCTTGTACCTTAGCCCAGTCGATCCTCATTTAGACGCCAAGAGCGATCGCGCCCTCAAAAAAAGCGAGTTAGATGAAGCCCTCACGGGTGATTTTAGTGCGATTCCCCACTGCGATCGCCGGATTGTAGAAGTAGACGATCTCGATCAAGCGGAATTGCTGACGCGGATCTGGAAACCCAACGTCTTATTGCTCAACGATGCCGGGTTAGCCAATCCTCTAGACTACTTGCAGCAGTTGAGCCAACACCCCGCCCTCGCCAGTTTACCCATCGTCACGCTAACGCAAGAAACCACCCAAGCTGCCAATCAAGTCTCCGATTTATCAGTCTTTCCCTGTTTAATTTCTCCCGATTCTCAATCGATTTCTTCCACGCTATTACAGGTGATGCAAGTTGCGGCGGAATTTGCCCAAAGCGAACGGCGTTAGTGTCCTTGCGCGGGCTGAATGTTGAGAAACGCTTGCAAAGGGACTCGAATTAACTGATACGCGCCAGCCTGAGCCAGGGTTTGATAGCGATCGCTTTGCAATCCAGTATGGACGATTTTTTGGGGATAGGCTAACACTAACACGGTTGAGGAATCGGGATTAGCGATCGCCCGTTCTTGGAGTTCTTCTACCGTACGGGTTGCCCGCAGAAAATACTGCACGGGTTGTTGGGTATAAAAAACCAAGGTGGGTTTCTCAAAGCCAATCATAATCAGGGGTTCGTTGGGCTGTCGCACTTCTGTCACCGTGGCGGCGAGTTGGCGCAGGGGAAGTTGGCGCTGGCTATCGACTAGGAAAGCTGCCGGAGTAATGACGAGGGTGAGAAATAGAAGAAATCCGACTAAATTGGGAAGCCATAACCAGCGAAATTGACGCACCCCTAGGAGAATTGCGATCGCGATCGTTATCCCAAGCCAAATGATAACGCCGCGTTCGATCAGTCCCGATGCTTGCAAAAGCCCGCTAATTTCAGGCATTGCCGGATCGTCACCCAGCAGTCGAGGGCTGAGATAAATGGTGAGGGCGATCGCGCCGCACAGTACGATATTGGCAATTCCCGCCAGATAAAACGAGAGCCGATGTTGCGGTTCGGGGTGGGTTAGGGCGAAACTCCAGCGCAACCCGACTAAAATAGCGGCGGCGGGAATTAAGGGGAGGACATAACTGGGGAGTTTGGTAACGGCGATCGTGAAAAATAGGAAAATGATCGCGAACCAGAAAAAGGCAAATAGGCTCAGGTGTTGCGATCGCGGCTGTCGCTGCCACTGCGATCGCTGCCAAAATTGCGTTTGGGCGATCGCCATCGGTAAATAAACCGACCACGGCGCGCACCCGACTAAAACCACTAGAAAATAGAAATACCACGGAGCCGAGTGATTGTTAACAACGCTTGTAAAGCGCTCGATATTGTGATAGCCAAAGAAAGAATCAATATAGGCCTGTCCGTTCGCCAGCGTCACCAGGATATACCAAGGGAGAGCGATCGCGCCGACAATTGCCAAACCCCACAGCCAGCGCATTTCCTGCAATACAACCTTGAGTTGCCCCACATACACCAAAAAGCTAACAATAATTAGCCCTGGTAAAACAATCCCCACCGGCCCTTTCGTCAGCACCGCCAAAGCGCTGAGAATATAAAAAGCCAGATATCCGCCCTGGGGAAATCGTTTAGCCGCAAGTTCTGAACTGACTTCAGCCTTGGCATATCCCCAAAAGAACGCCAACAAAGACGATCCCATCAAACCGCTGAGTAACATATCCGAAACGCCAATGCGGCCCCAGGCGATCGTTTGCGGGTTCAGCGCCATCAAAACCGCCCCCAGAATCGCCGAGAACCATAATTGCCGCGTTGGGGTCAAATTTTGCCTTTTTCCCGTTAGTGGTGCGGGAAAGCCGAAATAACGCAGGGTATAGAAGCCAAAAAACATCAGGGCGATCGCCGCCAACGCCGATGGCAAACGCACGGCCCATTCATTCACCCCCAGAACCTGATAGGCTACCCCCATCAACCAGTAAATCAGAGGCGGTTTATCAAAACGCGTCGCTTGGTTGTAATAGGGCGTGATCCAATCTCCTGTCACCACCATTTGACGGGCAGCTTCCGCAAACAACGGTTCAGTTTCATCAATCAAACCCGTGCTGCCTAGATGCCAGAGAAAAGCGATCGCACCAACCAGCAGCAACCCGCCGATCGCAAGCCCCCAGAGGATCTGAGGATATTTTTCCCAATACCGAAACCAATCGCGATCCTTCATCGTAGCTTTTCCCGTCACCTCAGCCATTCGCTTTTCCTGTGTTGACTTTACCCTAAAGGTTGATTTGACCGTAGAAAATTCTGTGCAGCTTTGTTGACTGGGCCATCCTCGTTGGGTTCCTAGCGAGTCAGCATCAACCGCCATTCCTGAGTTTCAGAGTCTAGCACGGGTTGAGCCGTCTCGCCGACCACAAACGGCCCCCAATATTGACGCGAACCATCTTGGGCAAAAGCCACCACAATATCGCCGGGACGCAAGCGCAAATCGCGATCGGGCAGAGATAAGATCAATCCTTGAGTCCGCCCCTCTCCTGGGGCAAAATCCCAATGGGCCGGTTTGCTATAAACATTGCCCTCCCCCGCCTGATGCAGCAACGCTACTCGCACGGGGCTATCGGTTTGGTTGCTGACGCGCAACCCCCCAGGCGTGGGCGTTAAGGCAGGAGGAGGTGAAGGCGGTTGGGGAGTTGCCGGGGTATCCGGTATCGGCGAAGGGACTGGCGAATAGGGTTCAATTGCAACTTCAATGTTGAATAGACTCAGCAATAGCACCCCAATCCCCAGACAGACAATAATAATTGCAACTGGGTACCCATTAAATTTCATAACATTTAGAGCGAACCTGCGCCATACGGCTATCTTCTTTAGTGATAGCAAGCTTTGTGCCTTTTGGTTGAGCAAAATCAAAATTGTCAGCTTTTTCTAGAAGGCTTGCCCAAGGGAAAAGGGAGTGGTAGCTTGGATTCAATTTGATAATGTTTTGCAAGTTTTAGGGGGCGAGGCTTACGCAAGATACTCGACTCAACCGCCTGGTAGAATTGGCTGGCGAACAGTTACGGCGAGGGTTACGCAACCCTTGGCGGCGTCTTTCTTTTCTGACGATTAGCTTATTATTTGGCACGTTTTTAGGAACGGTAGTCTCAACTGTTGCAGGACAAAGGGGAACGCTTGATGTTGTAATTGCCACGATTTTGATTATATTTACCGAATCAGTCAGCATGATTGTTTACGGCAGAAGTCGCCAAGTCGGACGCGCTTTATGGGCAGAAACCATGAATTGGCTGAAAATTGGTTTCACCTATAGCTTATTTGTGGAGGCGTTTAAACTTGGGTCTTGAGGTGCAACCTTGGCAAGAATCGCCCCGATTTCCCATCTTACCGGCTGCCGATCGCAATCAGTTTGAGGCGGTTTATCCCCAGTTGTGCGATCGCTATCCTCAATTTAACCCCCAGTATCTCGCCGAGAGCCTGTGGCATTTCTGGCTGCCCTTAGCCTTGCAAGTGGTTGGCGATCGCACATCCCAACAACGCCCCCTCATTCAAGGGATTCTCGGCAGTCAAGGGACGGGTAAATCCACCTTAGCCGCTATTCTCCAGCTCATTTTAGCGGAGTTGGGTTACTCTAGCCTCAGCCTTTCCCTGGATGACTTATATAAAACCTATCGCGATCGCCAACACCTGCAACAACAAGATCCGCGTTGGCGTTGGCGCGGCCCACCCGGTACCCATGATGTAGAATTGGGCATTGCCGTTCTCGATGCCCTACGCCAGGGAGAAACAGAGGTTGAGGTTCCCCGTTTCGATAAATCTGCCTATGGTGGTGCAGGCGATCGCGCTCAACCCCAAAGGGTCTCTCCAGTGGATATCGTCTTATTTGAGGGCTGGTTTGTGGGCGTCAGAGCAATCGATCCAGCCGCCTTTGAGTCTCCCCCCTCCCCTATCGATACGGAAAGCGATCGCGCCTTTGCCCGCGACATCAACGCCAAACTCGCCGACTATCTCCCCCTGTGGCAGCGCTTAGATCGCCTGTGGATCTTCTCCCAAAGCGATTATCGCCTGTCTTTGCAATGGCGACAGCAAGCCGAACGCGAAGCCATCGCCCAAGGAAAAACCGGAATGAGCGATCGCCAAATCACCGAATTCGTGTATTATTTCTGGCGGAGCTTGCACCCAGAACTATTTATTTCACCCCTAACCCAAGATCCAAGCGTCGATCTCGTCATTAACCTCAATCGCGATCGCACCATCACCCAAATCTATTCTCCCTCAACCCTTCATTAACCCACTCAGCACACCGCTACGCGGAAGCTAACGCATAACCCACTCAGCACACTGCTTCGCAGAAGCTAGCGCAACAGCACTTTCAACTCAGCACTAAAGAATGACTCCTTGGCGATCGCCCCTAGCCCGCGCCCTGCACCTCAACCGCAGAAAACCCTATTCCCGCTACTTCCAACTCGCCACCGTGCAAACCGATGGCAAACCTGCCAACCGTACCGTTGTCTTTCGCGGTTTTTTAGACGATAGCGATCGCCTCAAAATGATTACCGATGCGCGTTCTGCCAAAATTCACCAGATCCAACAGCAAGCTTGGGGCGAAATTTGCTGGTACTTCACCGAAACCAGAGAACAATTCCGCATCGCCGGAACCTTACTGCTAGTTAGCAATACCCACCCCGATCCGCAACTGCAAAAGCACCGCCAGTTAACTTGGCAAGACCTTTCAGATAACGCCCGCATCCAATTTGCGTGGCCCCATCCCAAACAAGAACGCAGCAATTTAGAAGCGTTTGCGCCGCCTCCACCCAATCCCAACCAACCCCCGGCTGAATTTTGTTTGTTGCTCCTCGATCCAGTCAGTGTCGATCGCCTGGAACTGCGCGGCGATCCGCAGAACCGCACGCTTTATCAGTATGGCGAGGCAACCGGTTGGTCAGAAACGGCTGTTAACCCCTAAATTCCCGATCCGTCGAGAAATTCAGAGATGGCGCGATCGCGCAACCGGCAGCTTTTGCCATCTTCAAAACTCTTCAACCCCGCCAGCGACGACATCTTCAGCGCCGCCCCCACCGTTTCGGGTTGTGGTTGCAGCATCTGCACCTGCTGTTCGAGTTGCTCGATCCGATCCACCAACGTCCGAATTACCTCCGCCTCTGAATCTGGCAGGCGACCGTGTTCCAACGGATCGACCCGGACTCCAGAACGATAAATAACCCGACCCGGAACGCCAACCACCGTACAATCAGAAGGCACATCCCGCAGCACCACAGAACCCGCGCCAATTCGGACATTATTGCCAATTTGCAGATTCCCCAGAACCTTAGCGCCTGCACCTACCACCACATTTTCCCCTAGGGTGGGGTGGCGCTTGCCGCTTTCTTTGCCCGTCCCGCCCAGGGTAACGCCTTGATAGATGAGCGAATAATCTCCTACAATTGCCGTTTCCCCAATCACCACGCCCATCCCATGATCGATAAAGACACCTTTGCCAATCACTGCACCGGGATGAATTTCAATCCCCGTCACAAAGCGACCCAGATGAGAAATTAATCGGGGAATGAAGGGAATGCCGAGTTTGCGAAGCAGATGGGCAAAGCGGTGAAAAACGAGTACCTGTAAACCGGGATAACAAAACAGGACTTCCAGCCAGTTACGAGCGGCTGGATCGCGCTCAAAGATAATGCGGAAGTCAGTAATTAGAGTGTTAAACACGGCTCGGAGATTTCTCTAGAGGTTTGCAAAACATTATTTTGATCTTAACGTTAGGTGGCTCAGAATTTTCTGTTCGGTCACGATGCCATGAGAAAAGCGGCCTCTTAGAAAGAAACCGCTTTGTCGTTTAACTAACGAGGGTTTGGGGTAGTTATAAGTCCCACACTCCCTCAAAGATTAGGGGTCGCGTATTCACCCGATAGCCTACCGTTTGATGTTGGGGCGACCTTCGGTATCAATATCGAGTCTTTCCCGACGGACTTGTTCTTCGGCTTCAATGGTTTCTCGGTCTACTTCCTTGCGGACATCAACGTTTTCGCGGACAAACGCTTCTTTATGGATCTCCGGTCTTTCTTCGTAAATTTCGACCCGTTTGGCTTCCGTCTCGCCAAAGTTAACGCGATCGGGATTTACAGGCGTACTATTATCTACCGGGACGCGCTCGACAATTGCTTTTTCCTGGGTCACGGGAACGGAAACGCGTGCCGTTTCGCTTTCAACGTGCTTGCCTACCGAAACTTCACCCACTTTATCCCGATGCTTACCGGCAACTAGGCGTTCCTCGTACAGCTTGATATACGCATCGCGGGCTGCGTGTTTGGCTTTGTCCCAAGGTAAAGCCGTATTTCCGTAAGTTTGAGTGTAGGTGTTTTCGAGTTCGGGTTCTACTTCTGCATAGGTCTTCGGGTTCTCTGCATGGCGGGCATAGCCTTCATAACCCGTGCGATAGGCGGGGGCATAGTTGTCATAGGTTTCGTCTGGCGTGACGTAAGAGCGAGTTGCATAGTTTTGCCGCCAGTATTCATCTTCAATGCTGGGGTTAACTGCTTCCGCTACGCCTTTACCGACTAACCCACCTGCGACAGCACCGACTGCGGCACCAACGACAGCACCCACGGGCCCGCCAATAACGCCGCCCACTACGGTACCAACAGTACCCACACCTGCCGCACCAATTCCAGTCCCGACGGGATGAGCGCCTGGTTGACCGGAAATTGGATCGGGATTGGTATCGGTTCGATCGACTGCGGGATCGTTATCTCTTCTTATTTTTGGATCTACCATGTTATAAAAACTCCTTTTCGGTCTATATCTACTAGTTTAAAAATTGCTTGCCCATCAATGCGTCAACTTTAGGTGAGAGAAATGATGGTAAAAATCTCTATCTAAAGATTTGGGCGATCGCGCTTTTTCACTTCACCGCTCGCCCAACCTTGAGATAGCAGATTGTCCTTCTCATTCTGGGCTAGGTTTTTCAGTAGAAGCACCCAACTCAAGCGGATCGCTTTGTTAAGTTAGATTAAGAAACGATGGCATAGTCTGCCACGCATCCTTCAGTTCCTCTACTGAATAAAAACCCAAGCGTTCTTTAATCGCAAAAAAACGCCCCAGGCTCAATCTAAGCCACTCGATCTGAAGAATGAACGTAGGCATGAGGACGACGCGCCCCGACAGAAGCTCCGATTAAAGATGCGGCCAATCCTAACAGCGAACCAATTACAAATGACCAACCCACGGTTGCGGCTCTCTCGGCGTAGACGCGAGTGTCTTGAGCGGTAACATTAGGTTGAGTTCCAGGCGTTGTCCCTGGAATTGTCGCGCCTCCTTGTTGGGCTTGGTTAATAATTTCTCCAGCATTAGCACCAATGACCCCAAAAGCACCCGTTACGCCACTGGCTAAGAGAAAGGCACTGACAGCTAGGGTGGTTGCCCACAAAATTGCCCCGTTTAATAAGGCGGTATTGCGATTCATCGGGCCGCAGGTGCGCGTCGTAATCCAACCACCAATAAACAAGGAAATAAATAAACTAATAATAGACCACGTACCCACCGCAGTCCCTACATCCCCGGCATTGGTTCGGGGCGCATCTGACCCGGCAATGGTACTTAAGCCGATCGCTGCCCCCAAAGCGCTGAGAATCATTTGAGAAGTAATAGCAACGAGCAACCCCGCAATAATAGGACCCCAGCGAACCAAATCCCGGTACTCGCCTGTATTAGAAACTGTAGCGACAGTCCGATCGGCAAGCCGACCTTCAGGTCTATTTGTGTAATCCATCATAGGTCGTTACTTCCACCTCAATTGGGCAAATATTAAACTCAAGAAACATAAGAGTTCTCTTACTTATAAAAATCTTGACCTTTTTCTGCACCTATCTCAAGGTGAACTTATAAACCTATCTTGAGAGAGAGGAAAATCTTGAAAAAACTTGAAACTTGTTCGACAGTAATTTCAATTCATCCTTCAGGAACAGACACAGGTCGATCGCTAGAGAGACAAAATCATCGGCTGATTTTTCTAAAGTTAAAAGTGTAGTCTGTTTCATAAGGAATTACTCATTATGCCTTTGTTCAAAATCAGAGATTTCGACCCCAATTATCGTACCTACTTTGATAATCAAGATATTATCGGATATGACCTTTACTCCGGAAATGATAAAGTCGGTAGCGTTGATGACATTCTAGTAGACGAAAATAGCAAGTTTCGCTATCTGGTCGTCAATACCGGGATCTGGATTTTAGGTAAAAAGATTTTGTTACCCGTAGGTCGCGCTCGCATGAGCCATAGCGATCGCCGGATTTATGTTGATGGTTTAACGAAAGCTCAAGTAGAAAATCTGCCAGAATACCACGATTCTTTAACCGTCGATTACGACTACGAAGAACGGGTGCGCGGTGCTTATCGTCAAGGTACAGGTGCTACGGCGGCCGCAACTTACGATCGCAATACCTACACCTACGATCGCGATCAAGACCTATACGGTACCAACGATCGCGACCACCAAAACCTGCGCCTGTATGAAGAGCGGCTAATTGCCAACAAAACCCGTCAAAAGTCCGGTGAAGTCTTGGTCGGAAAAGATGTTGAAGTTGAAACTCAACGCGTTTCCGTCCCCGTTGAAAAAGAGCGGGTTGTGGTTGAGCGCGTTAACAGCGACGGCGTTAATACCCCTGTAACCCCCGGTGCTGATGCCTTTACTGAAGGTGAAGTGGCTCGCGTCGAAGTCTACGAAGAAACCCCTGAAATCCGTAAGGAAGCTTACGTGCGCGAAGAAGTTCAGGTAAGAAAAGAAGTCGAACGCGAAACCGTGGAAGCAGAAGAACAACTGCGCCGCGAAGAACTCGATGTGAGAACTGAAGGTCGTCCTGTTGTAGACAGAAGACCCGATCGCACTCGCTAATTCTTCAACAACCACTCAGAAAGAGTAGCGCGAGTAGAGGTGGGTAGAGCTTGATTAGAGGCTCTACCTGCACCTGCTTAATACAGTTATTTATTTATAAAAAAACTTGGAGTAACAATGTCACTTTTAAGAAATAACGGTTCCCAGCCTAACTACTCAGGTCGAGAACTTGACCAATGGGGCGTTTATGGCGATCGCTCCAACCGTTTAGGCACCGTCGTCAATACCCTAACAGATGCAAGCGGAGCCTTGCAATTTTTTGTAGTCGATCTGGGCAACCGACAGGTCATCCTGCCTGCCTCAAACGTTCAAATCGATTCCACCGCACAACGGGTCTATTGGCAAGGCGCGAGTAACGAACTGACCAACGCTCCGGCCTATCCCTCGACGAGAAGCGAACGACGCACTTCAACCCAAACCCCCTCCGACACCCGCCTCAGCCTCCTCGAAACTTCTGCCCCCTTAGAAAGTCCTACCCCCTTAGAAGGATGGAGCCAAGAACGGCTAGAACCCCCGATGAGAACCACAGAAACAACGGTTCAAACATCCACCCATCGGGAAATTCCCGAAGAATTAGTGCAAATTGCGGCCCCCTTACCTCGCGCTGAACGAGTCGAAGGCAACACCATTCAACTTTTAGAAGAACGCCTCAACGTTACGTCCCAAAAACGTAAAATCGGCGATGTGGTTGTCCGTAAAGTTATCGAAACGAGAATGCTACAAGTCCCCGTGCGCCGCGAGAAGCTAGTGGTTGAGCAAGTCAGCCCCGAATCGCAAACCCTCGCCGTTGTCGATCTCAAGGGCGATCTTGAAAGCGTCGAAATTGCTGAGATTGCCGATACGCTCTCATCCGATCGCAGTGTAGCAGGTGAATTTCACTCGGCAGCGAGTGCCAGTCAGTTTTTAGCCGCGCTAGCTCGTCAGCCGAATGCGAGCTATCAAGCCATTGAAGTCCGCATCGTATTAGATAACCCGAAGCTAGAAGCCGTTTATCAAAAGTGGATGGAACGGTTCTTAGCCAATGAAGGGTCTCAGTTTGAGGACACTGACATACGCTAACGAATTGCCCTATTTTAGAGTCGTTCGTCGTTTGGCTCGCGTCCGGTTGCGAGGGCGGCGAGTCGGTTGGCGCGTTTCGGAAGCGCTCTCAGCGGGTTGGGCTTTGGTATTACCGACAATGGGAATCGTAAAGCGAAACTGACTCCCCAGGTCTTTTCCGTCCGACTGGGCCCAAATTTGTCCGCCCCAATTTTGGACAATTTGCCGACAGATGGCTAACCCTAAGCCCGTTCCGCCCGTGGTTCGGCGCAAGGCTCCTTCTTCTTGATAGAAGCGGTCAAAAACAGCTTCTAAACGGTTGGGTTCGATACCTCTGCCGGTGTCCCCAATGGTGACTTCTAGCATTTGGTTCTGGTTATCTTGGGCTTCAATGGTGACTTGCCCTTGGGTGGGGGTAAATTTACAGGCGTTATCGAGGAGTTTGGATAAAACTTCGACTAACCATTCGCCATCGGCTTGAACGAGTGGCAGTTCGGAAGGCAAGCAGGTGGTAATTTGCGGTAAGCTAACCTCGGCTTGGCGCGATCGCACGCTACTCAAAGCCAGATCGACACATTCCCCTAGGGGTAAGGGTTCGGGATGCCATTCTACTCGACCGCTTTCGAGCCGAGAGAGGGTGAGAAAGTCTTGAACCAGTTCGCGCAGGCGTTCGGCATCGTCTAAGGCCGTGTTCAGCATGACTTGCCGCAATTCTAAGGGCATGTCTGGCTCTTGGGCGAGACTTTCTAAGCAAATTTGAATGGTAGACAGGGGCGTCCGCAGTTCGTGTCCGGTAATGGCGATCAGGTTACTGCGGGTGCGATCGAGGGCTTCTAGCTGTTCGTTGAGGTCTTCGAGGTTGGCATAGGCTTCGGCTTGGATCAGCGCGACGCCTAACTGGGTGGCGATCGCTTCTACCAGGGCAATTTCATCTTGCTGCCAGCGATAGGTTTGGGCACCGCAATGATGTAACTCAATTAAACCCAGCAGGCGATCGTTATAGAAGACGGGGGCCATTAACCACGAGCCAATCTGCCACTCTTGCGCTAGCGCCAAAATTTCTGGAACGGCTTGCAGTCTCGGACTCGACTGGGTATTTTCCATCCAAACCGGACTGCGCTTTTCTAAGACTTCTTGAAATAGCGGGTGATTTTGTAGCGGCCAAGTTTGCTGGGCGACTGAAGCGAGGGCGGAACTGCCTAAAAATTCATGACTGATGGTGGCGGCGGTGTCGGTGGCTTTGCATCGATAGATCATGCAGCGACACAAACCCAGTGCTTGACCGAGTTCGGAGGTGGCGACTTGCAGAATTTCATCAAGATGGAGCGATCGCCGGATTGTATCGGTGATTGAATTAATCAGGCGTTCTTTCCGTTCTTGAATGGCAATAGAGCTATAGGCTTTGAGTAACTTATATTGACCCGCTTGCAGGTAGGTGACTAAACGCTCGGCGAAGGGCCCTGGATCGGCTTGAGGAAAGCCGCTTAGGTTTTGTTGAAGTTTCAATTTCGCCTGGGCCACTTTGGCGGCGAGTTCCGGGCGATAGCCGACAATGCGGTCTAATAAGAGATTGGCCACCCAACAACTCACCTGGCGATCGAAGGTCCAAACCCCCTCAAACCGGCGGGACTGATCCATCTCTAGGAAAGATGTTTGTAAAACCGACCACTCGTTTTGATTCTTACAACCCTCTGGGGATGGCGTAGAGGCGATCGCATCTCGCTCTCGACACACCAAACACGAGGCGTACTGTTCTCCCACCACCACCAAATGCCATTCGTGCTTCAACTCATCAGTGGGCGCAAAGGCAATGGTTTCATAATGCCCGGACGCATTCTTAAACTCGGTTTCTGGAGCGGCCAAAACGTAAACATGCGGCGTTTGGGCTGCAATTCGCCGATAGCGATGGGCTTCTTGTCGATAAAATCGTTCTTGCTGAAAGTTTGCTATGACAAGCGGTTCGCCTACCCCTGCCAACACTTGGTCTTCCATTGCATGAGACAAGGCAATTAAGGAAGGCTTGAAATAGATTTGAGATCGCAACTGAGGCTGCGCTTGCAGCAACGCTTCCAGAACGGAAGTAGAAATGCTCATTAATGCTCTATTCGACCCAGTTGGGACAGATGGCGCTTAAGTATAGATTACCAGCTTTTAACCCGAATCTCGCCGTTCTAGAAGAGGTTCCCGATTGAGCTAATCTAGAATTGTTCAAACTTGAATTTGGCTTAACACACTAAAGGCGCATTGTCATGCGGATCTCTCTAAACTGGCTGCGGGAATTAGTAGACATTACCCTATCTCCTGAAGAACTTGCTCAAACGCTGACAATGGCTGGCTTTGAGGTTGAAGATATAGAAGATCGTCGAACTTGGGCAGATGGGGTGGTCGTTGGTCGGATATTGGAGGCGGAACCCCACCCCAACGCGGATAAATTAAGGGTTTGCCAAGTTGACGTTGGCGAAAAAGAGCCGTTAAATATTGTCTGTGGCGCGTCGAATGCGCGGGCGGGAATTTTAGTGGCCGTGGCAACGGTAGGCACCTATTTACCCACCATTGACTTAAAAATTAAACCCACCAAACTGCGGGGCGTCCGTTCTGAGGGGATGATTTGCTCGCTCTCGGAATTGGGGTTAGAAAAACAATCGGAAGGCATCCATATCTTTACCCAAGACGCCCTAGCGCTGGGAACGGATGTGCGATCGCTCCTCGGCTTAGATGATGTGATTCTCGACCTCACCTCCACCGCTAACCGGGCTGACGCGCTGTCAATGGTGGGAGTGGCTAGAGAAGTGGCAGCCCTGACTGGGGGCGCTTTACATCTGCCGGAAATCCCAGAAACAACGATAGCGGGCAATCACGAGGATTTAAATATGGAAATTCTCGAAAAGGTTGCTTGTCCGGCCTATATCGGTACCCTCATTGAGGGGATAAAAATAGCCCCTTCGCCCGAATGGTTGCAGAGTCGGCTGTTGGCGGCTGGCGTGCGCCCGATCAATAACGTGGTAGATGCCACCAACTACATCTTATTGGAGTGGGGCCAACCGCTCCACGCCTTCGATCGCGATCGCCTCCAGACTGTCACCGGAGAAGCCCACCTCACCATTGGCGTCCGGTTTGCCAATACCGGGGAAACCCTCAAAACCCTGGATGGACAAGCACGCACCCTGCAACCCCAAACCCTGTTAATTACCGCCAACGATCGACCCGTCGCCCTCGCTGGGGTGATGGGTGGCGAAGAAACAGAAGTCTACGAAGGCACAACCCGCATCCTGTTAGAGGCGGCGTTGTTCGATCCGCTTTCGATTCGCCGTTCTGCCCGTACCCAAGGGCTGCGAACTGAAGCCTCTGCCCGTTACGAACGCGGTGTAAACCAAGCTGAGTTAGAAGTGGCTTGTCGGCGGGCGATCGCGCTAATTCAAGAAGTTGCAGCAGGCGTTCCCACTACCCAAGCGGTTGCAGATGCCCGTCCCGATAAGTCGGCTTGGACTCGCGCCATTGAATTGCGTCAAGAACGCATCCATCAAGTTTTAGGCCAAGTTGAAGTTGAGGATAACACTATCGATATCCCAGCACGGGATATTGAGCGGATTTTAACCGCCCTGGGCTGTCAGTTGGAATCGGTGAAAAAAGGGGTTTGGCGCGTTACCGTTCCTCCCTACCGCTACCGCGACTTAGAACGGGAAATTGATTTAATTGAAGAAATTGCCCGCCTGTATGGTTACGATCGCTTCTGCGAAACATTGCCCGTCGCGGGAGAACCCGGTTACTTACCGCTAGAAGAGATCGTGACGCGCCGCCTGCGCGAAGCCTTCCGAGCCGCCGGGTTAACGGAAGTTTTACACTATTCCTATGCGGTGACAAAAACTCGGAGCGATCGCCAAATTCACATTAGCAATCCTCTGTTTACCGAATATTCTTCCCTGCGGACTGAGCTACTGTCTGGGTTAATTCAAGCCTTTCAATATAACCTAGAGCAAGGGAATGGCCCGTTAAATGGCTTTGAAATTGGGCGCGTTTTCAGTGCCGATGAAGACGGCTTGCTAGAAACTGAAGCCCTCGCAGGCATTATCGGCGGCGACCCCAGTCAAGGGAAATGGACGCGCAGCGGGCGCGATCTGCCCATGACTTGGTATGAGGCGAAGGGCATTCTAGAAAGCGTGTTTCAGCGCTTAGGACTTCCCACCATTGAATACCAGCCGAACCGCCAAGACGAACGCTTGCACCCCGGAAGAACGGCTTCTTTATGGTTGCAAGGCGAACGGTTAGGCAATTTTGGTCAACTTCACCCCCAACTACGCCAAGAGTTGGGCTTACCGGATGCGGTGTATGGGTTTGAGTTGGAATTAGAAACCATTTATACCTATTTTGACCGCGAAGAAAGCCTCAGACCTTTATTTAAGCCGTTTTCGACCTATCCCGCCGCAGACCGCGATATCGCCTTCTTCGCCCCGGTGGATGTTTCGGTGGCCGATATCCAAAAAGTGGTGGTCAAAGCAGCGCGGGAAAAAGGCGGCGAGTCTCTGCTGGAGTCTGTCGAACTGTTTGACGAGTACCGAGGCGAACATGTCGTAGAAGGTCAGCGCAGTTTGGCCTTCCGCTTGGTGTATCGGGGGAGCGATCGCACTCTCACCGATGCCGAGGTTGAACCCCTCCATCAAAAGGTTCGGGATGCTTTAGTCGAAAAATTCGGCGTCAGCCTCAGAAGTTAAACTCACTTCCAAGCCAGTTGCGGCTGGCTTAACAAAATGGCTGAAAGCTCCATACTGGCTGCTGTTGGGTTACGCTGACGCTAGCCCAACCTACGCGGCTATTGTTTGGGTCGGCAACCTTATGGGGCTTTTTCTTGGACTAAAACGTAGGGTTGGACAATTAAAGCCGCGAACCGTTTATGGCTATCGGTATTCCAATCTTGAATTTGAGCAACTGACGGCTTGGCGATCAGTTGTTCGCTAATCCAATGTTGTACCGAAGAAACCCGATCCGAGGCGATCGCTTCTCCCACATCCAGCAAATCTAAACGCGGATCGACCACAACAACCACATCTCGCGCAATATGGGGCTTTAACCACTCCCACTCCGCCTCATCCAGGTTCTCTTGTAATTGCGCTTTTAAATCTTCCATAACAATCAACGTCCTAAATCGTGCATGGCGTGGATCGCCTCAACGCACCTTTGCGTCACGGATTCCAACTCTTCGCGATCCGTTGAACGGGGCGGATCGAAAACTTCCCCAATTCGCACGGTGACAGGTACGGGGCGGGGGAGGGGCGAGTCTTTGTGCAAAATCCCCTCAGTTCCCCACAAACTCACGGGAATAATCGGCGCTTTAGCTTTGGCTGCAATCAACGCGGCCCCTAATTTTGGCTCTGTAATCCGAGCATCGGGGGTACGGGTGCCTTGTAAAAACAGCCCGGTTGCCCAACCTTGCTCTAAATAGCTGAGAGCCGATCGCAGAGCGCTACGATCGGCAAGTCCCCGCTTAACTGGATACGCCCCATAGAGTGAAATCCCTTGACGTAATAGGGGAATATCGAATAACTCTTCTTTGGCCATGAAGGCCACCGGACGCCGCATACAATTGGAGACAATAGGCGGGTCGAAGTGGCTGGCGTGATTGCTAACCACCACTAACGGCCCAGAGTGAGGTACGTTTTCTGCTCCATAAATTTTGCCCCGAAAGTAGGCATGGAGCATAGGGCTAACGACCGACCACTTAAATAAGTGATAGAAAACTAAACTTTCGACAGGTTCGCGGTTTCGCGTCACAGCTAGCTGACTTTACTGAACGGACTCGTGAGTATTAGCCTATCAGTTTTGGGCGGGTAAGTTAACTACTCAGCCATTGGGTCTTCTAGAAGCTGCGTTTCGCCTAGGGGGTAAGAGATTTTGTTGAGTTTCATCCGAGAGCTTTGTAAGGGATTGCGTGGGTTGGATGCGGGCGATCGCAATCCTTCTAAGCCTAAAATCTCGGCCCCTACGGACTCGCTATAGGTTAAAGCCAGCGGTACCAACGTTTGAGCCACTTCAACCTGTTGTTCTAGCTGTTCGGTAGAAGACACTAACCCCCCTAAGCCGTTGACTAAGTTGCGGAGATTATCGCGGAAGGCTGGATCTCCGGTGACTTCATCTAAGTCGGCGGTAATTTTTTGGGCATTTTGAAACGTCGCCCTAGCGCTATCGAGGGTTTGTTGGAGCATGACAATATTAGTCGGGCTATTGAGCGCATTGGACAAATCGCGCAGGTTCGCACTGGCCGTTAGGGCGTTATTGGAAAGCGCATCCAGGTTGGCGATGAAGTTGCTTTGCTCCACCCGCGTCAGCACCGGGCCGAGATTGCTCACCGTCAGCCGCAATTGGTCGCTAGTTTGGCTGAGGTTGTTTAAGGTTGTCACCAAAGTGGCGCGATTGGTGGAGATTAGGTTATCGACATTGGCTAAAAACCGCGTGGCTTGATCGGTGGTTCGGGTCAATTGGGCGGTGGTTTGATTGGCACTAACGCTTAACTGATCCGTGGCTTCCACTGCTGAGAGGCGAATCTGATTGGCGGCTGAATCGACCGATCGCGCAGCATTGGAGAAATTGGTTAATTCTCGCTCTACCGATTGAGTCAGCGCCGAGACATCCCCGGTTAAGTTGGCGACGCCTTCTGCGGCATCTCCGACGCGAATGGTGGCGCTTTCGATATTGCTTAAAAAGGTGGGATCGCTGAACACTTCTGTTACCCGTAAGGTAGCGCGCAACAGTTCGTCAAAACTGACGCCAATTTGTCCTTCGAGGCGCGAGCCATCGCAGACAATCAGAGCGCGATCGCAATCGGCAGCCGTCGGATCGGCCGCTTGGATGGTGCTGGAGGCTAATTGCGTTAGGGGTTTGATATCCACAGAGGTTTCTCCCACTAAGCCCGATTGGTTAGCCTCTACGACCACCTGGCGGGGGATGACCAAATCTCTAGAACTAATTTCAATTGTCACATCTACACCATTGGGGCCGGGCTGAATGCGGCTAATCCGACCGACATCTACCCCCCGATAGCGGACGACTGCGCCGACTCGCATCCCCGCAACATCGGCAAATTCAACCACCGTGCTATAGCCGCGCTGACCAAAACTGACGCCGCGCAACCACAAGATCAAAAAGCCAAATAGCCCCAGACCTAGCAAAATAAAAAGACCGACTGTGCCTTCTCGAACCATTCGCTGTTGCATTTTCGTCCTCGATTAGCCATCAATTTAAATAACAGGTTTGTTGTAAGCGACACACTGCGAGGGAAATGGAGAAAAGTCAGCGCGTTGCTCAGGGCCGTTATCCGATCGCTTGAATGGGCCCTTCTATACTCCCACTGCGAAATTGTCGCATTAAAGGATTGTCGGTCGTATCAATTTCCTCGACCGAGCCTTCCCAGTTGACCTTTCCTTGATACAAAAAAACGACCCGATCGGCAGTCCGGCGAATGGTGCTGTCTTGGTGGGTAACGATAACATAGGTGTTGCATCCCTTGCCCGCAGACCGCAGTTGCCGAATTAAATCTTCAACGACCGTTGAGGCAATCGGGTCTAGTCCAGCCGTAGGTTCATCATAAAGTAACACTTCGGGAGAATCTTGGGGATTTTCCGGATTTTCCATAATTGCCCGCGCAAAGCTCACCCGTTTCCGCATCCCGCCAGAGAGTTGAGCCGGATAGCGATCGCTAATGTCACTTAAACCCACCATTTCCAGTTTTTGTTTAACCAGTTCGCGAATTTGGTCTGGGGGGAGTTTGGAATGCTGGTAGAGTAAAAAGCCGACATTTTCATCAACCGTTAAAGAGTCAAACAACGCCGCTTGTTGAAAAACCATGCCAATACCAATCGGATCGCGGCTATCTCCAACCAAGCCAACACGACGCTGACCTTGAATATAAATTTCTCCCTCATCGGGGGCAAGCAAACCCGCAATAATTCTCAAAATCGTCGATTTGCCCGTTCCTGAAGGACCAATAATGGCTAGAGCTTCTCCAGGATAAATGGCCAGATCGACTCGATCCAAGACGACCGAGTGACCGAAAGCTTTGCTAATCCCTCGCAGTTCAATTAAAGGCTCAGGCATAAAATCTATTGGATCGGTTCTTTGCATCAGGAGAGGATTGGGGGACACAAATCAGCAAGCAAAATCATGCGTTTTGAGGCAATTTGCACTTGTTTGTCTGCCTAGACTGAGATACAGTCCGGATGAGACTGTCCCGGTTAGGCAGCAATGACGTATAGAGCAGCGATCGCGAAGGTCACAAACCCCGATTTCACAAAAAGATGCTCTTGGCAATCTCTGGGAGTCTCTAAGGTCAGCGATGGACATAAAGTGTGAGTATTTTACTCGTATACCGTATGGGGACGATGTATTCTACCTCTTAACCCAGGGCGATCGCTCCTCGCAATCGGGTTAACCTCATCAGGTGCTATTGTTATCTGTTTAAATTAACTTCCCTGTCATAGATTACCAATGTCATTAGATTTGTTTAGAAAAGCCATTCACGCTCGATCGGACTACTCGCCGCGCTTTCGTTCTTCCCAACGGCGAGTCAGTCAGTGGTTTAAATGGCTCTCTCCCGGTATTTTGGTCAAGCGGTGGTTGCTCATTAGTACCGTTGGCGTAATTCTCACCGCTTTGGGGTTGGCCATTTGGACGAAGATGACCCCCATTTTTTACCTGATTCAGTTAGTTGAGCGGGTTCTGGGTAAAATTGCCACCTTGGTGCCTAACTATATCAGCGGGCCGCTAACGCTTCTAGCTGGCGTTCTATTTATCGTTTGGGGTCACACGCGCACCTTAGATTCTATTGCTCAAGTCTTTCTCCCTCCCGGCGATGAAGAGTTGATTGATTTACTGCTGGCTCATCGTCGCTTGCATCGCGGCCCCAAAATAGTTGCCATTGGAGGAGGGACGGGTCTATCCACGTTACTGCGGGGGTTAAAAGTCTACAGCGCCAATATTACAGCGATTGTGACGGTGGCGGATAATGGCGGGTCTTCCGGACGGTTGCGGCGCGAAATTGGCGTGCTTCCCCCCGGCGATATTCGCAACTGTTTGGCGGCGCTAGCCGATGAGGAAAAGTTACTAACGGAGTTATTTCAATACCGCTTTCGCGCGGGGGATGGGTTAGTGGGTCATAGTTTTGGCAACCTGTTTTTAACGGCGATGAGCGATATTGCGGGGGATCTAGAACAGGCGATCGCCGCGTCTTCCCAAGTGCTAGCCGTGCGGGGTCAAGTGTTGCCTGCCACCTTGAGCGATGTTAACCTGTGGGCAGAATTGGCGGATGGTCGCTGGATTGAGGGAGAATCGCAAATTACCGAAGCGGGAGGCAAAATTGTCAGAATTGGCTGTACCCCCGCCCATCCCCCGGCGCTTCCGGCGGCCCTAGAAGCGATCCAAGAGGCGGATTTGATTATCATTGGGCCGGGAAGCCTCTATACCAGCGTCATTCCCAATTTATTAGTGCCGGAACTCAGCGATGCGATCGCCACTCGCGATGTCCCCAAAATTTATGTGTGTAATATTATGACCCAGGCGGGAGAGACGGACGGTTATGCGGTTTCCGACCACATCCGCGCCATTGATGAAGCCTGCGGACGGCGTTTATTTGATTCGGTTCTGGTACAAAAGAAGGTTCCCTCTGCCCAATCTTTGATTCGTTACGCTCAGGAGAGTTCTCATCCGGTATTCTTAGATCGCGAGGCGATTCGGCAACTCGGTCGTCGGATTGTTCTAACCAATGTGATGGATGAGGATGAAACAACCGGGGTTGTGCGACATGATTCCCAACGACTCGCAAAGGTGTTACTCAAGTGGTACGGTAGGGTTCAGGGATTATAAGGTCTATGTCGCAAGAAGATGCCTCAACCGAGCTGAAGTTTGTATTACCGGATGCAGAAGCTACGCGGAAACTGGGTATTGTATTAGGCGAACGGTTGCCCGCCGGTAGTGCGATTTTGCTCGAAGGCAGTTTGGGTGCAGGTAAAACGACGCTGGTTCAAGGACTTGCCCAAGGATTAGCAATTTCTGAATGGGTGGATAGTCCTACGTTTACCCTGATTAATGAGTATGGGGGGGGACGGTTGCCACTTTATCATTTCGATCTCTATCGCCTTCAGCCAGAGGAAAGTGCGGCCCTACAGCCGGAGTTGTATTGGGAAGGCCAGGAGATGCCCCTAGGAGTTTTGGCGATTGAATGGGCGGATAAGCTCCCCTATAAGCCTTATCGGTATTTGAGGATTCAACTGTCGCTGACGCCTCAAGATACGCGTCAAGTTCGGCTGACGCCGTTTGGAGATTTTGATTTAGCCGGTTTAAAGTTAACAGATTAAGCGATCGCATCCGAAATCAGAGTAATGAGTCCTGTCCTCATCTTTGTTTTACTGAGTAACCCAGAGGGATGCTAGCAGGCAGTGCCATTGACAACGGGAACCTGGCGCGAGACAAATGAGTATAAAGGTGTAATTGAGGCGCGATGAGTAAATACCGTTTGAAACAGAAAAATCTCTTCCGATTCCGTTTCAGCGAGTCGCTCTTGATTGTAGCGGTGGCGATCGCAATGCTGTGGTGGAATTGGCCGCTGTTATTCGCGACCAGTGTGGGTTTGCTTTTGATGCTGTTTCTATTCTGGGCACAAGCCAACCAATGGCAAAAGTATTTAGAGAGTTTGCGCCGTCTGATCCAAGGTGCGAATCGACACCTCCTGTTAGCTGTTGGGGGTGGGGGTGCGGCGACGCTAGGGAGTTATCTGGCGATTTCAATTTGGTTGGAAACTGAAAACCCCTGGATCGCGACGGGCGGAATTTTACAGGGGTTGGGGACTCTATTGATTCTGCTGGTATTGTTGGGCCAATGGTTAAAACCCGCTCAATCTCCATCGGGAACGGATGTAGAGGAATTGTTGCTGGAATTAACGGCGTCTGAACCGTTGCGGCGATTTATTGCGGTGAAGCGCTTAACGCGATCGCTGCGGCGTCAAGCAGGCGATGATGGCTTTGCTAGTCGCGAACAGTATCGGACGGTGCTAGACGCTTGGCGGTTAATGCTGAGTACCGAGTCAGAACCCACGGTTCGCAATGCAATTTTAGACGGTCTTAAACTCCTGTCTCCCCAGCGTCCCCCCCGTCGTTCAGCGGCTTCTGAGGTACAACCCATTTCTTTACCGCTCGATCTCAAATCGGTGGTGAAAGCGCCTGAAGTTTAGCCTCTAAGGGGTCGGTTGGGGAGTTTTGAGCGGCGAACTCAAAACTCCAGAAATTAGGGGTTTTACGAGCAACAGCTACAGGCTGATTGACCGCAGGTTTCTCCACTGGTATGGCCATTGGCGCAAGCTTCGCAGCAATAGAGCTTGCCGTCTTTTTTAATGGCATCTTCCAGGGAAACGACGCATAGGCAAGATTCGCAAGCACATTTCATTCCGGTAACGGTAGGCATGGTCTAAGATCCAAATTCTTCTTGTTCCTTTGTACCATAACATATGAACAAGTATTCAGGTATTTTCTCCCGTAAAATTAACCTGGGGCTAGCTTCAGCACCACTGAGGTCTAGCAGTTGTCCCTCATCGAATTATCTAAAACCTATGCGCTTACGTTCTTTTGGTCTATTTATCGGAATTTGTCTGATCGCCATTGCCAGTTGGATTTATGCACCGGAGGCCTTAGCCGCGATTCAAATTCGTTTGTCAGAGATTGATTACAAAGATTGTCCGCCCGAACTGGCTCAAGGCGCAGTCACCAGCGATGGATCGGGCAGTGCAGCGAATTGCTTTATCGTCACGGGGAAAGCCAACAACCCAACTGGGAAAATGGTCTACGACGCCGATGTCTTTGGGCGTATTTACGATGCTAACAACAACTCAGTGTTACAAAACCGAACTCGCCTCGGTTCCATAGAAGAAATTCCGCCGGGGGTTAGCGATTTTGAGTTGCGGATCTCAGTTCCCGCCAATCAGCCAACCCCTCTCCAGCTCAAACAGTTTAAGGCTTCGGGTTTCAGCGGTCACGTCCGCTTCTAACCTAAAGGACTGGCAAAGGCGCGCGTTGCATTTAAGACAACACCTTGGAGGAGTTGCAAAACCATAATCGCCAGAATGGGCGAAAAGTCTAATCCACCCAAGGGCGGGATAATCGAGCGGAACAGATTAAGATAAGGGTCTGTAAGCTGACTGAGGATGGAAAAGGGCGGATCGAACCAGTTGATATTGGGAAACCAACTCAGCAGAATCCGAGCAATCAGCAAGACAAAGTAAAATTGCAAAAATGTGGTTAGCGTAGTAGTTAGCAGTTCCATGAATGGGTAAGCTCTCGGTACTCTGTAGACTTGCCTTTAATTTAGCATTCTGACCGAGACATCTTCACCCACCGGCAGGAGAGAGGGGATAATTTTCTCTCCTGCCAGTTCTTGGGCTAAGGCGTTGGGCGCGATCGCTCTTGAGAAGCTTGCGGCGTTCCATTAACATTCCCCAATTGCTGCCGAACCTCGTCAATTGTTTCATTGAGTTGAGCAATTTTATCTTCTAAACTGCGTCGGGCGGTTTCAATTCGGTCGTCTTCAGTGGCTTTGAGGGGTTTGCTTTTACCTGGAGTTTTTGCATCTAGGGCGTTACGAGTTTCCTCGTTCAACAAGGCTTCATCGTTGCGCCGAGAAACCAGAAGGGCACCGAGAACGCCTCCAACGACGCCCCCAACCACCGAACCTAATAAAAAGCCACTGACAAAATTGTCTCGCTGAGTCATAAAAAATGATTAACAGATCGCAATAAACCTTTCTCTCAGCTTAACCGTTTGAGGCTCCTTGGCGTTAGGTTCCAAAAGCGCGATCGCCCGCATCGCCCAAACCCGGTACAATGTAGCCGCGATCGTTGAGCGTCTCGTCAATACAAGCAGTGTAAATGGTTAAACTTGGATAAACCGTTCCCAGCTTTTGCAGTGCTGGGGGGGCTGCCACCACCGAAATAATCCGCACAAACTCCGGGTTAACGCCCCGTTGAATTAGCTCATCCATCGCCATCATGATACTGCCCCCCGTCGCCAGCATTGGATCGCAAATTAACACCCGCGTTTGGGGGTCAAATTGGGAGGGCATTTTATTTAAATAACAACTGGCCTGTAGGGTTTCCTCATTGCGGACTAAGCCTAAGTGATAGATAGAGGCTAAGGGCAATAAATCTTTTGCGCCATCCATTAACGCCAAACCCGCCCGCAGAATAGGCACCACCACCACAGGCACTTCCGGGTTAATCAGAGAAATCGGGCAAGGGGCTAGCGGCGTTTCAACGGTTAAGTCTAGGGTGGGCAACCAGTCTCGCATCGCCTCATAGGTCAACCAGCGCCCTAACTCAGTCATTGCACTGCGAAACAAGACAGAGGGCGTCGCTGCATCGCGAGAAACCCCTAACCAATGCTTTACGAGGGGATGAGGAGGAACGTAAACACGCAGTTGCAAAGCCATTCGATTTGAGACGATAGAGATTCAGTACATCATACGCACGCTGGCTGATTCAGCCAACAGCAACACGATACCACGACATCCCCCTCACTCAAAGAGCCTCGCAGACTGGGTTAAAATCTAAAATTGCAATCTATTCGCTTGGGCGCGATCGCACTATGCCGGGTTCCTCATCGCAAACATTAGATGTCATTGTTATTGGTTCGGGAATTGGCGGACTCGTGACCGCAACTCAACTTGCCGCCAAAGGCGCTCAGGTTTTAGTCTTAGAACGCTACCTCATCCCCGGTGGGAGTGCGGGTTATTTTGAGCGGAACGGCTATCGCTTTGATGTAGGAGCCTCCATGATTTTTGGATTTGGTCGTCGGGGAACCACTAACTTACTAACTCGCGCCCTAGAAGCCGTCAACGTACGTTTAGAAACCCTTCCAGACCCCGTTCAGATTCATTACCACCTCCCCAACCAGCTAGAACTTAAAGTTCACCGCGACTATAAGCAATTTATCAACGAACTCAGCGCCAAGTTTCCCCACGAACGCGAAGGCATTCGCCGCTTCTACGATGAATGCTGGAAAGTCTTTAACTGCCTGAATGCAATGGAATTGCTGTCGTTAGAAGAACCGCGCTATTTAACCCGCGTCTTTTTTCAGCATCCCTTTGCCTGTTTGGGATTAGTGAAATATTTACCGCAAAATGTTGGCGATATTGCCCGCCAGCACATCAAAGACCCAGAATTACTCAAATTTATTGATATTGAATGCTACTGCTGGTCGGTCGTTCCGGCGGAGATGACCCCGATGATTAATGCAGGAATGGTCTTTTCTGACCGCCACTATGGGGGAATTAACTATCCCAAGGGGGGCGTTGGACAAATTGCCCAAAAGTTAGTTGAAGGTCTAGAAAAAGCGGGCGGTCACATTGAATACCAAGCCCGCGTCACCCAAATTTTACTCGAAAATGGGAAAGCTGTGGGCGTGCAGTTAGCCAACGGTCAAACGTACCGCGCCAAACGGATTGTTTCTAATGCAACCCGATGGGATACCTTTGAGAATTTACTGCCAGCGGAGCAAATGCCTGCACGGGAGAAAAAATGGCAGCAACGCTATCAAAAATCACCAAGTTTTCTGAGTTTACACTTAGGAGTTAAATCGGAAGTTCTATCGCCAAAAACTGAATGTCACCATATTTTGCTGGAAGATTGGGCAAAAATGGAAGAACCCTATGGCACCATCTTTGTATCAATTCCCACATTACTCGATCCGAGTTTAGCCCCTGAAGGACATCATATCGTTCATGCCTTTACACCAAGTTGGATGGAAGATTGGCAAAACTTATCTCCCACGGCGTATGAACAACAAAAAGAAGCGAAAGCCAACGAAATCATTCATCGTCTAGAGAAAATTTTTCCGGGTCTAGATGCGGGGTTAGATTATCAAGAAGTAGGAACGCCGCGCACCCATCGCCGCTTTTTAGGTCGCAAGGATGGCACCTACGGTCCGATTCCTCAACGCAAACTCTTAGGGTTATTAGGAATGCCCTTCAATCGCACGGCAATTTCTGGTTTATATTGCGTAGGAGATAGTACATTTCCCGGTCAGGGATTGAATGCGGTGGCGTTTTCTGGGTTTGCTTGCTCGCATCGGATTGCGGTGGACTTAGGATTATAAGAGGGTTTTGAAATTCTTGTTAAGTTGCCTGAAAAAACGCGACAGCTTTGAATGCCTGGGATAAGCTAGTTGAGGAGGTTTAGAGCATTTGCCTCAATGTTATCCCTATTTTCTGCATACACCACTTCCTTATCCCATCGCCCCAATCGCTGGATTCAATCTTTTCTGGGCGGTAGGAAAATTGGTTATAAAATTATTCTAGGCTATGCGTTAGTGCTAGGTATCAGCACGATTGGAACGGCAACCGGACTCATTTTAGGGAACATTCAAGAAAAAAATGCGGCTCTTCAGTATCTAGTATGCCAATTCAATAATTAATTTGCCAAGTCAGCAAGCATCTAATTCGATAATTTTCAAAGTTTCTAAAGCCATAAGCAGAGCGCTTAATCAACTTAAGCTTATTATTGA